>CAZRMH010000145.1:0-17691 GCA_964600935.1 uncultured Candidatus Obscuribacterales bacterium | reverse complement strand
GAAGCTGAGCGGCAACGTTTCTTGTCTGAGGCTGAAGCGCGTAAACTTTTCCAGGTTCTGCAGGAAAGTGATCCGGTTCCCAGGGACTTCATAATGTTGTGTTTGTTCACCGGTGCACGAAAAGCGAACGTCCTGGCCATGCGCTTTGAAGACGTTGATCTTGATGGCTGGACCTGGACGATCGGCGCGTCGGAAACCAAAACGAGAAGCAAATATGTCATCGCCCTTGGTGCTAAAGAAATGGAGATAATTAACCGGCGGCGGAATGAAGTTGGGGGAGAATTTGTTTTTCCAGGTACGGGAAGAACCGGTCATCTGGTCGATCCAAAGAAAGCGTGGACTACCATCAGGAAAAAAGCTGGCATCGAGGATGTGACCATTCACGATCTTCGTAGATCGCTCGGTGCAGCTCTCGCAAGTGCCAATGTGAATGTCGCGTTGATAAAAGGATCGTTGAATCACAGAGACTTGAAGACAACGATGAAGCACTATGCGTTCAGCAATAAAGACGCGGAAAGGTCCGTAAAACAGCGTGTCCATAAAAAGTGGATGAAGGGAAAATCAAAGCTTGCGACTGGAAATACGGATGCGTGCTAGGCGTTTGTCTCCGAACATTGTAGCCCAAGTCAGCCGATGCCAAACTTTTGTTTGAAGTCCTTAACCGGATGATTGCAGATCGCTATTTCATTGCTTCTGGTGACCCGTAGCCATATGATTTGGCTTTTTGCAGATCACTTTTATATTGTGTCGTTTTGCCGATCGACTTATAGACCAAGCTGCGCTCGTAGTAGGCGTCTCCATATCTTGGTGATTGCCTGATTGCCTCGTCCAAATCCTTCAAGGCAAGCTTGTAGTGACCTAACCTGGAGTAAGCAATGCCACGGCTTAAGTGCGGGTGTGTTCGGTTTGCGTTTAATTTTAAGGATTGGTTGCAATCGGCAATGGCTTGCTGGTATTTGTGTTCGGCAACTAGAGCTGAGGCTCGAGCACAGAACTTGATTGCGTCCTGCGGGTCATATTTGATCGCCTCAGTGAGGTCAGCGATAGCTTCTTTGTATTGCTTATGAGTTCGGTAGCACATTCCTCGCTCATAATACACGTAAGGGCTTTTGGGTGCTAAGGCAACGGCTTTGTTGTAGTTTTCAATTGCCTCTGAGAAGTGTCCCGATTGGTCATATATCCATGCTTGAATGGTGTGCGCTCGCATGGATTGAGGATCTAGCAAAATTGCTTGTTGTGAATCTTTTAGTGCTTTTGCCCATTCTTTTTGGTGAGAAAGGTTGTGTGCTCTCTCCTTGAAGGCCTCGGCATCAGTCGATTCCAGGTTGATAGCAGTAGAGAAATCGCCAGTAGCTTTTAGGTAGTCTTTCAATTCGTGGTAGGCAAGCCCACGCCAATAAAAAGCATAAGCGAAATTAGGTGCCAATCTTATAGCTTGATCATAGTCTGCGACTGCCTTGGCATAGTTTCCTTGACTATAGTAACAACCTGCCCTCACCCAAAATGCCATGGGGTTTTCTTGGTTATAAGTCATATAGCGATTCAAATCGTCAATGGCTAGTGTCCGTTGGTTTAAAGCCCAATATGACCAACCGCGTAAAAAGTAGAGATCGGAGCAATCCGCCGGAGTTAACTTTAGGGCTTGAGTAAGGCAATAGACTGAATCTTGATTTTGCTGCATATAAATGTGAGCGCTGGCAGCAGTAGTCAAAGTGCTAACGTCTTTGGCTTGTCGACACGATGCTAGGACTTGTTTACTTTCTTCATCGGCTTCTTGCTTTCTATCGACGTTATACAATAAGCCGGCGTGCTCAATAAGCAGGTCTGGCTCCTTCGGTACGCAAGTAGTAAGCCCCAAGGCTTTATTTGCATCTTGCTTGGAGAGTTGTTTTAAACCGAGCCAGGCGTAGACACGGCTGCGCCTGGAATAAGCATCTGGGCAATTGGTATCACATTCAATGGCGGCGGTGAAATCAGCAAACGCTTGCTTGAAATTTCCTACACAGGCATAGGCGAAACCTCTTCTTGCCAGACAAACAGCGTCTTTAGGAGAAATGGCTAATGCTTTGTTGTAGCTCTCAATGGCTTGCTGATATTCTCCACGATTGGCTTGCTGCCGAGCTGTTTGAGCCGCTGAAAGATCTTCTGTCGCGCTACTCTTGTTGGTAAGAGAGGTCAATAGAAAAAGGCAAAGGATTGAGGCAAGAAGCGCTTCTTTGGTCAGAACGCGATTTTCGAAACGCAGCACGAGATGCCATCCATTTTCTTTGCACACATACACATACTGCTGATTATTTCATATGGTGTGCGTTTTGCAATAGTGTGACCCAGCGGGCTCTTTATCGTCCCCGGCAATACCACTGGTAAGCGGTGCAAAGCGCTGCTGGGCTTGCGTTTCTCTCGCGACCATTAGAATTGTCGCTGCGGCTGTTGCCTCGTTGAAACTCTGACGCGCCCCGCGCATCTGAGTTGTCGTCGCGAAATTCTGGTTGACTCGGGACTAACCGCTCAGTGATCAGTCATTTAAGTAAATTGGGTTAATTAGCGAAAAGCACCGTATATAGTGGTAAACAAATTGAGCGTTCATGTTTTGCGGTTCGATTCTCGAAAAACCACCACACGACTTTCGAGAATCGAGCCACAAAACAGACAAATTTAAAGTCGGCAATGAAATGAAAAGCGACCAAAATGTTCGGTGCGCTTTTATCGGTTTTGATCAGTCAATTCATTCCTTTTTCATAACCGAATGTGGTGGCGTAGCTAGCGAGCGTGTAACCGCTTTTATACTTTCTCAATGAGCGATCCAATCCAATTGTGCAAAACAGAAAGTGGAATTTTTGTAGCACCAATTTTGAGACT
The DNA here is from genome assembly GCA_964600935.1 of uncultured Candidatus Obscuribacterales bacterium. Taxonomy (GTDB): domain Bacteria; phylum Cyanobacteriota; class Vampirovibrionia; order Obscuribacterales; family Obscuribacteraceae; genus JADYXR01. The sequence goes on along the minus strand of CAZRMH010000145.1, from coordinate 14,832 downwards.
AATTCAGAAAAATGTGCGGCTGGTGTAACCGAATGTGGTGGCGCGTTTTGGGAAATGTGCGGCCAAAATTGATGGTAAATTTGGAGGTGTGCGGCTGCTAAACCCCCGCGTAGTCGGACATTCGAAGAATGTGCGGCTGCGCTATTATCCTGCTACTACGTAGCCGGGCTGGCTACGCAGGCAGTAGCTAAATAAATAATACTTCGCCACCCGGAAATGAATCAAGTGCAATTCGTTTGATGCGAAAACTCATGCCGGCGGCGAGCGTCTCTGATCGGCAGATGGTGCCTGCTGAGCGGCAACTACTAGTTCGCTGAGGTCTTCGTAATGTGAGGGAGCGTTCGATGAGACCAGTTGGGCTTGTTCGATGATGTATGGATCGACTGTTTTTTTTAGCTTAATCGTTGCTCTCAGAATTAGACCCAAGACTTGCACTTTCACATAATCTACTTTGGCATGAGTTTTGTACCAATCTTCGGCGATTTTGATGTTTTCTTCTGAGGTAAATTCACAAACAAGTGATTTAAGAAGCAGGCTGCAGATCACTTCTTCCGGGTTCTTCAAAATCCATTCTCTCGCCCGGCGCTCAATTTCGTCCTTGAAGTCCGGAGAGTATTTTGTAAAATCTATTACCAGATTCTGCAGGATGAAACCGATATCGAGTTCGGCCGCCGGTGTCGCTTCATTTCTAAATGACTCAGTAGAGTCCATCCAGGCTAGCACCGCTGCAATTACTTCCTTCGAAGTTGCGCTAAGGACGGTAAAGCTTAGAGCAAAACCAATCGATGGATCCGATTGGCACAAACTGATCCACTTCAGAATTAGTCGCTCACTCTCCTTGTTCACTCCGCCTCTAAGGTAGCTCCAGTAAAAGTCCGATGGCTTTCGTTCTAGTCTGGATTCCACGAGACTAACTAAAACCTCGGGTGGTTTTTCTAAGAGCGAGACCGCCTCAACGATACTACTTGCGATACGTGGAGTATCGCTTGTACGCAAATTTTGCGCTGCCAGGTTCATAACTTCATCTGTCGGAGAATTCTCGAGCCACCTTCCAACTAGTCGCGGAGCCGCATCGTGCTCAGGAAAGCGTGCGAGCCAGTTGCGAGCGCATTCGTCCAGCTTTCTTGAAAATCGGAAATCAATGAGTTCTGTTATTTTCTTTACATCAGACTCGGTGAGTGCCTTTGGATTCAGGCTCCTCAGCTCGCGTTTGTAGAGCGCCTCTGTCATATCCGGACACCGAGAACCAGCGCGGGGATTGATTTTCTCTTTGTGTTTCCGAACTTTCCACATGGTTATTCCATTTTACGTTAAGAACGCAATGATTAGCAGCAGTGGGCACAATAATTCTACATCGGAGAAGAAATGAGTCTCGCCATCGAGGCTACGGACCCAAATCGTGTGGAGTGTGGATCCACACCGTTGGACGAATGCCAAGGATTATCTTTCCGAGGCAAGATTCTTTATCCGTTTGTAGGTAATTCATCGAGCAGTCTAGTCCTGAATATCTACCTGGAAACACGCGACTCTAGATTTTACATAGTATCTGTAGACAATTAACTTGCTTACATAACGTCGGCAGAAATGGTCTTCGTAGACCCGCTTCCAAAGCTGCATCTGAGGTCCGGTGGTCTTGGGTCTTCTCACCTTTGGAAAGTCGAAAATTCGGAAGGATGGCCTCCGCAGTGTCTCGTCTATGACCTAACTTTTACTGACGGGGGCCAGGACTGGTTCTATTTCTGCAAATGACAGGGTTTCGAACATATGGGTCCAGGAGAATGACTAACCTTCGGGATCGATCAATTTGGTAAATAACAAGATGACACCGCATGTAGTGCTAAACAGATCGAGTCATTTTGGGATGCATATTCGGAAAACGAATCGAGATCAATTTGACCAAATAAATCTGCAAATCTGCTAACGCAATCGCTATTTTTGCCCCCAAAATCAAGATGTGCGGCTGGTGTAACCGAATATGGTGGCGTGTTTTGGGAATTGTGCGGCTGAAAATGGAAGAGAATTGATTGGTGTGCGGCTGCTAGATCCTTGCGCAGTCCGGCATTCGAAGAATGTGCGGCTGCGCTCTTATCTGCCACTACGTGGCGCAGTGTGCGCATGGAGGAAGTAGGAGCCACTATAGATCCAATTGTTTTTCTACTCGAGGTTCCTTCTTAGAGCTTTCTATTCTCATCAAAAGTGAGGGTAAATCCCTCACTAAGAAACAAGCATTCCCTACAGGATCAAGCTCAAGGGACCGTTTAAAATCGCTCAACGCTTGACGATCTCCAAGCTGTACAAGATTAAGTCCACGCAACCGATAAAACAGTGCTCGATACTTGTTATCCGGTGTTAACTCTATTGCCTTTGTGTAGTCTGCAACTGCTTCTGGGTACTGTCCCAGCCAATAATGACTGTCAGCACGCATAGCAAGAAACCAATAGGAAGAATCATCATGGGGTCTTAAGCCGAGTGCGGCAGAGAAGTCTGAAACAACCCGACGATATTTTTCAAGCCGGATCTCCGCAAATCCTCTCTCCACATAAGCATCAAAGTAATTCGGATTTAGTTCAAGTGCTTTGTCATAGTCACTGACTGCGCCGCGATAATCCTTACAGTCATACCTCTTGAGTCCTCGATGGTAATAGTCTGAGGCAGACGGATAAATAGGGATGATGTACTTGTGTTTGGATTCGCTCGCTGTTTCACTGATTTGCGGTTGCTTACCCAGTACTTGCACGCCAAAGAAGATTGCAACAGCGCTGGTTAGCAAAATGATACCGATCGATTTCTTACTCATAAATACATCATAGTGCTGTTTTGAAGACTCGGTAATGGTGATTTCCGCACTGTGCCCTGCGGAGCGTGCTTTTACGAATACTGAGTTGGTCGTGAAAAGTCGCTCGGCACGAATATGCCGACGGTGGATGACCTGAGCCCTTATTAAAAGAATTCCGCCGAGGCTTTACCGAATGAGCAGAGAGAGAGGATAAGCCGCAGCCGTACCACCTAACTCCCCTGCCAGTGCTTGACCGCCGTGCTTCAATTCCAGCTGGGTGACGCGGAGCCTAGTCCCCGGATTTCATGCCGTTCGTTTGTCCGCCGTCGCCCCGAAAAATTCTGAGCACGGGGAGTCAAGCACTTCTGAGGCAGCAATTACTCTTCACCTCGAACAACTGCCCATGCGAGTCGACATCGTTCGCGTTTGTATCTGAAACGACTTCTATATTAAGATGAATAAGTTAGTCGGGAAGGACTCACGCTATGAGCAAGTCTAGCGGCACCTATACAATTCAACCATTGCATGCGGTTGTTGCAATGGCGGTGATATGTTCTGTTCATCAATCAGGATATGCACTTGAAACGACAGATGCCCCGGTGACAAAACCGCGCCAGCGAACGCTATTCGATCGCCAGCTTGGGCAGTTCGATTTGCAAACAGATCCGAAGCCGAATCCTTTCTTCGATGACTTGAGCGATACAGACAAAGGGCATCTCGAAGAACTTTGGAAAGCAATTCTAAATGCGCCAACGGCGACGAGACTCAAGCAGCGAAAAAGGGCTTCGCTATACGACTTCGAAAAGGAGTATTGGAGGATCTTCGATAATGTAATTTTGCAGAGAAGTTCATTTACTGCCGCAAAACGAATGGGAATGTCGCTGACTGAGCCTAGTCTAGAACCAGATTATCCGAGATATGGAGAACAAGCCGTCCCTTACAATTTCGGTAAAGTCTATAGTAAAAGGACTTCAAGTTCTGGTGCTGCTATTGGTGCTTCTGGAATACTTGGTGCTAATCGTCATTCATTAGACCCACTGAGCCAAGAGATAACGGAAGTTTTGAAGACGCTCGTGATTAACTACAAGTTGTACAAAGACCACCTCAAGGACGTGGAAAGTAGTTCCCGTGACGCTTCGAGAAGAGCGCTTGTCGACCTTGCCGGAGGGAAAGCTGTTAGCGAAATGGAAACATTACTGCGGCAACGAAAACTCTGAGCGCATAGCTTCGTAGAGCATTAGTCAATGCATCTTAAGTCCGGTTATTCACCCAGTGCTTAATTTCTTAACCGAGAGTATTAAACTCAGCGCTGCTAATAATGAGAATTTGCGTGTTTTTGAGTAATTAATATTAACGTCGGGAAAGCACCGGCTATGGTGCTAAACAAACGACTCATCACCGATTTCCTAACTTCGTCCAAAGGTAGCGGCAAAGTAGCGGCAAACTTTTTGAGGGCAAAAACAAAAATGACAGCCATCCTTCAAGAGTAGCTGTCAATCTAGTTTTTAATGGACCTGCCCGGTACGACTCGAACGTACGACCTCATGGTTCGTAGCCATGCGCTCTATCCAACTGGGCTACGGGCAGATATAAAGGACTTTCGGTCCCAGCAATTAGAATCTTACCACAGGTCTGCGGTAACCTCCCGTTCTGCAACGAGTTATGAAACAACAGGCGAGCCAATGGCGTAATTAGTCGTCCGGTTGAGGTTTTGCGGCTGCCAAGTTGTGGTGGTATGGGCAAGTCTTGTAACCCAGCTCCTTGCATCCCCGCCTTCAATCGTAAAAAGCTTGTGTCGCATTAAACTGAATGTTTTTTAGCACACGACAGTGAGTTTCAGTTGGCGGCGCGAACCGCACCCTAATTGACATCGCAGATCGGCGTTGCAGATGTCATCGCCAGTTTGATATGTTCCCAAGCGCTCGCGGTGCTCAGAATGCTGAAAATCTAAGAACGTTAACCTCTGACCAGAAATTTGCCACAGGTCTGGTATTACATGCGGTGCTCGTAGACTAAAACTATTAGTGGCCTCGCGCCCAGTGTAGAACGCCTTTAACTCTCGTTTTCGACTGCATACTGCTGGCTGTGGTAGTGCCGGTTGGTTCCGCCGACGTGCTACCAGGTCCGTATCCTTTGTAAGGCGAATAAGCCTTGGCAGCGGTCGAAACCGGCGCCGCAGTCTTCGCCGGTGTTGTCGCTTTCGCCGTTTTCAGTTTATTTGCAGTCGCTTTCTTGCCTTGCTTAACGGCTCGGGGAGGCGGCTCTTTGGGTGGCACACCATTAACCGTTTGCGGCAAACCAGAACTAAATCCTGGTGTCGACGGCGTGTAATATTGTTGAAAGCCAGCTCTCGGTAGTCCCATAGGACGAGTTGGAATGCCCGCGCCCATCTGTCCTGGCTGGCCGCCGTTCGGGAATGTTCGCTGGTCGTTGACCAGCGGAGCGTCATCAGTGATTTGCACTTGCTGGCGCGCCATATAAAAATGTTTCAGTGTCTGCGCTGATGCTGGCTGCGGCGCCGCATGCGCGATTGTCGATGCAATCAGACCCGCGATAGCCAGAACGCGAAGCGTCGAGGGTTTGAGTATGGCAGTTAGCTTAATTTTGTTGGGCATGAGATTGTTAATCAAAGAAACTGAGTTTAGTCTTAGTTCAGTTTAATAACATTTTTGTGTTGATGTCAAGCAAACCCAGAAAGGTTCAGGGTTTTCGCGGTATTTTTATTACTTCTTGTCAATTCCGGTGTCGGCACTTTCTACGCTTAAAACCGCTACAGTTAAGCGAGTGTTCGGGTCAGCCGGCCAAGCCCATGCTAGACTCTGGGCTGAAACGAGAGAGACTGTGAGATGCATAAATCCGTGATCGAAGAGCCGCCAAACGCCATAGAGACTCGCAAGTTGCTCGGACTGGTGGCTGGGGGTGGAAAGTTACCAGCCGTATTGGCTCAGAGCGCCAAGGATCGCGGTTACGATGTCGTCGCTTTTGCCATTGGTGAAGAAGCGAAGGCTCGCGTAACTCCCCACTGTGTCAAGGTTATAGAGATTTACCCGGGGCAGCTCGGTCGCACCATGTCACTGATGAAACGAGAACTCATCAAAGAGTGCGTCTTCATCGGCAAATTGCAGAAGCTCGAACTTTTGAGATCTGTCTTTAAGCTTGACTGGACAGCGGTTCGGGAACTCAGTCGCCTCTCAGACTTCACTGATGATTCCATTCAAGCAGCTGTCGGCGACCTTGCCGAGCGGAATGGCGTGCGCGTTTTGACGCAGTCGGAGTTTTTGAAACACATCTTCCCTGACGTGGGAGTACTTACCAAACGCCAACCTACGGCTGACGAGTATGCCGATATCGAATACGGAATCAAGATTGCGCGTGAGTCAGCCCGCATCGGCATTGGTCAGACGATTGTCGTTAAGGATCGGATGATTCTCGCCATCGAGGCGATCGAGGGAACTGATGAGGCGATCCGTCGCGGTGTCGCATTGGCTCGCGGCCCTGTTGTTGTTTGTAAGGTTCCGAAAACCAATAAAGACCCGCGTTTTGACACACCAGCAGTAGGTCTCAATACTCTTGAAGCTATGGTGGGACCGAAACCAGGCGGCGTTCTTGCTGTTGCAGCCAACGAAACACTCGTCGTTGAAGAGAAAGAAATGGCAGCCTATGCGGATCAGCGCGGCATGTCGATTGTGGCTGTTTAGCTACTTGCGAAGGTTTTTATTGTTGCAGTTTAGCTGCTAGCACCGATATGCTGATTGAGGCTCTTTCCCTGTCTGCGCGAAACCCGATTGTGCCTGTTTTTCAGCTTACTGTTGCACTCTCGATCTGGCTGTCACTGTCAGCGCGAAATCCGATTGTGTCTGTATCTCAGATTTCTGTTGCTCTTGATCAAGGCTCTTAGTTGTTGGCGCGAAACCGGATCGTGCTTGTTTCTCAGATCAGTTCTGCTTATTGATCATCGCTGTCTAGCCTTAAGAATTTTCGCGCAATTTGGTCGGGAACATCAACTTTGCTCACCCGTCATTTTCCAGTATCCTCCCAGTGAGCTGGAGATTGCGCAGGTGATGCCTACTGACTGTGCACTAAATTTTCCGGGAAGTTTAGCGAGGATTGTAGGCACGAATTAGCGGCTCAGCAAAGCATCGGCTGAACTCTCAAAACCTTAGTGAAGCTCAGACCGGCGTCTCCGGGGTAAACACTGAGGTTACGGCAGTGAATTTGATCTTAATCTATAGAGAGGATGAGTGTCATAATTGTATCTGCCGGTTCGAACCAACCACTTGCGTTGGCATAACTCATAACAGCTCAGGCGGTCATTGAATGCTATCAGCGAAATTTTTGAGAATAAATGTTGTTCCACTTGCAGTCAGTTGTGGGATTGCACTCTCAACTTTCGCTGCTTCTGCACAACCGCAAGGAACCGCAGTTAAGCCCGATTCGTCTGCTGGAAAAGGCTCCCTTTTAAATTCAAAAAACGGCGCCGCGGATGGTGCCCTTCATAACGCCGCTGTCGGTATTCCTGGCGACACGAAAACCGTCATTGACGCTGAGAATAATGTAAAGTCTACGGTTTCAAATGATAGCGCCGACGGTGCTGAATCTGAGGCCCAGAAACCAGACGATGCTGATATCGCCAGCGGTGGCGAGGCTGAAACTAAGAGAGCTGCTGACGGCCGTGAGGTCAGCACCGCGCCCGGTATCACTGCGCAAGAGATTACTCCTCTCGATGCAAACAAAGAAGAGGATCCGTATGCTGCTTACAACAAGCAGCAGATGGCATTGTTTCAGCAGCACGAGGCTGTCCAGCATTACAATGCCGCGCAGTATTACATGAAAAAATGGGATAACGAACTAGCTGAATTAGAACTTCGTGCCGCGATTATGTATATGCCGGAGCTCAAAATTGCGCATCGCGATTACTGTATTGTAGCCATTCTCCGTGGAAAACTTTTACGTGCGATCGCGGAGTTTTGTATGGTTTTTGGAATCGGCGAACCACTTCCATTTACAGCGGAGCAACAACAAGCGTTGCGCACTGAAGCTTCGCAAGCGCATTACAAGAAAGGTTTAGAACTGGCTACCAAAGGTGATTGGGATGAATCGATCTCGGAGCTGATGTGGGCGAGAACCTATCTTCCTAATGACCCTGCCGTCCACCGCTCGCTCGCCTTCGCGTATGCCAGCAAGGGCGATTTTAAGATGGCGGAACAGTACTATCAATCAACGTTTTCGATCGATCCTAATGATGCCTTTGCGCACGCTGATTTCGCTTACCTCCTTTCGCAAAAAGGAAAGAAGGACGAGGCGGTTTCCGAAATGGCGAAGGCTGTTAAGGCCGATCCTGATTCCACCGCTCTGCATGTGGATCTCGGCTGGTTGGCCGAATCGAAAGGTGATTTGAATACTGCTGAAAATGAATTCCGCGCCGCCTTGAATCGCGCGCCGCAGTATGGTCAGCTCTGGTTCCACCTTGGTCAAATTTTGGAACACCGTCATAAGACGAGTGACGCCATTACAGCTTACAAAACTGCGATCGAGAAAGAACCAAGCAACGAGCAAGCCGCCAAAGCATTAGCTCGGCTTGCCTCTCCGACCACGTCAGCGGCATCGGAGACTACTGACCTTGCGAACCAAACGAAGTTAGAACCAGCTGCGACTCTGTCGAAGTCTGAGTCTCCAGTCAGCGCTGCAACAGACAAAAAATCTGGCGAGGTCGTGACTGCGTCGAAGCACATCACGCCTCTGCACAAAACAGCAGCTCCGAGCCCTTCAGCTGTCCGCTGAGCGCTGAATAGGCGCAACTGTTAGCTTTTCGCCTCTGCGTACTTTCCCCAATGACTTAGGGATGTGTTTTCCATAAGATCTCTGAGGTAGACTCAGGATGAGTGTCAGTGGGCGACGATATACGGCTAGAGAAGAGCGGCAGCACGGCGAACATCCTCGCCACCTCCCGTGATGTGCTTGCGCAGACGCCGAGCAAAATCTACGACGAGCTCGCCGCCGACCTGCAACAACCTGGCAAGCTAGCCACGGTGACAGTGGTTTCGACGGGATTGGGTTTTGGCACCACTGCGATGCTATCTAAGTTTCCAAAAGCTGGACCGTATGTAATCGCTGGCGTCGCCGGCATTCAGGCTGTTCGATATGCCGGCAGTACACTTGGATTTCTAAGCGAAGCCAGTCACGCAAATTCTGATTTCGAGCGGCGGATGCTCGCCGATCACACCTCCAGCAGGCTTGGTCGCGAAGGCGCCATGATGATCGAATCGACGCCTGGACTGGTTCTTGGTGGATCGCTTGCGGCCAAAATGGTGGGGACTCCACCCGCGTTCAAATCGATTGGAAGCTTTGCCGAGCGCAATGTCGGGCGTCCTCTATCCAGTGCAACAGCCGCGACCAGAGAGTTCGTCGCTGAACAATGGGCGTTTCGCGGACCAGGAAGAATGCCGCTGCCAGCCAATATCCTGACGTCTGAAGGTAAAGTCAATGCCCTCGAACTCGGAGAAATGCTCGCTGCCAAACACCCGTGGACCGGTGTGGAAACTGGTCGATCGGTCGATTTACTCTACGCCAGAATCAGCAGACCACTGATTGGAAAACCGACTTCGCTTGATCCAGGATTTCGAGACAAGCCAGGCCGCATCTTATTTCACACTCATGGCCCGGAAAGTGTCATTGGTACTCGCCCGGGTGTGTTCGATTTGAAAGCCAGTCAAGACTTGGGAATCATTGCTCGCGGCAATCAAACCGCGTTCTTCGTTGGGCAGGGGCGTGAGTTTAACGCGGCGATTGCGGCTGGCACTGAGAAGGCTTTTGCACCTAAACTGCAGACACTGGTTTTGGACTCTGAAAGGCAATCGGCATTTCTACTAGAGTCGCAATGGCAGCCGGGAACGCTAGGTTGGAGTCCATCCGCTCCAGTATTTGTCGATTATCAAGCCGCCCGCACCGCTCTCACTAAGGTCGATATAACAAAGCCATGGTCTGAGTTTTCGAAGATTCCGACGTTGCCTAGTCTTCGCGGGCAGAAGGTCGACTGGGACGCTATGAACTGGCTACGCCGTGCAGCGGCCGCAGGACAGTAGTTTTATGTTCACGTGCATACGCTGAGTGGTTTACTCCGAGATAGTTCCGAGAGAACGGACGATGGCTGATTGGTTTACTCCGGGATAATTCTGGGCGAACTGACGAGCGCTAGAAGGTTGTTAGAGCCAGCTTTTTGCTTCATTGACCTTGCGATATTAACGATAGATTAAGGCATGACGGTTGATGTCAAGCGGGTGGTATTCTGTTCGTTAATCGCTGAATTTCACTCGTGCCTACGTACCAAGCCTGACTTCCGCCGAGGGCGTCGGAGCTGTTCGGTTTCAAGCCCGAGCTCGTTCTATCTGCGACCCGGAACCCGATTAATACTCTCACTCCATTTCAGACCAATATGTCGTTTCTAAAATACATTTCTACTATTAAACTCATAGTCTTTGGGCTCATCATTTTGTCTGCTTTTATGCGCGATGGTAGCGCTCAAGAAGACAAATGGGGGCAGTTCCAGTTTTGGCTCATTTGCATACTTCCCATCCTGGTTATCGCTGATATCGCGTTTTAGGTGTTAGCCGACGCTGTACACGATCCCGGTTCAAAGCGGGTTTTCATCAGCGATTTGGAGGGCTCCTCGCGTGTGAGGTCTGCGGCTGTGGCAAAGACGAAAAACGCAGCTCTTGCGAAACCGGCTTCACATGCCAAAAGCCACGGTTCGCATAGAGCCGCTGTGAAAAATGTGTCGGCTAATCACGCCAAATAGTGTTTCGAAAGCCATGTCTTTACACAAACTTGATGAATTGCAAAACGAATTCAACGATTGGTTTTGTTGACAAGGTTCGCTAGAACCTTGTCTATTCTTGATTGCAGCTGTGTAACGCTGCCAAGCATTAATCGTTGACAGTTAATGGAACATCGAGTCCAATCTATTAGAATAGCCGCAACCGGCGTGGTAGCCGGATGTAGCGATAACGCATATACGAACCGAGCAAACGACCTCTAGTCGTGCCGCTCGCGGATTTGTAGATGTCTTGGGGGAATGACCGTGACCACAGCGGAATTGATGAAATCGCATACCAAGTATCTTGTGTTCGACACGAAGAAACGGCGTGAGTATATCTGTCTTACCGAGGATGTACGATCGTTTCTAAATGAGAGTGGTATCAAAGAAGGTTTCATTCTAGTATCAGCAATGCACATCACTGCTGGCGTCTACATCAATGATTACGAGAGCGGATTGATTAAAGACATCGATGAATGGCTTGAAAAAATCGCGCCGAACAATCCGAATTACCACCATCATAATACTGGCGAAGATAATGGAGACGCTCATTTGAAGCGGATTCTAATTAATCACCAGGTCATGGTTCCTGTCACCGAAGGTAAGTTAGACCTCGGTCCATGGGAGCAGATTTTCTACGCAGAATTCGATGGACAGCGGAAGAAGAGAGTTATCTTAAAAGCTATTGGGATTTAAACGAATGTTGGCTGCGAAGCCGACAACAGTTCGACAATTGAATAAAGGTACGCGAAAGGGCGCTAATACGCGAGAGGAAACGGCTATTTATGACAGTTAAAATTGATGCACAAGGCGGATTGAGTACGATGAGAGGGCGTCAGCTGCAACACGGAACGGCAAGAAGGGAAGCACTACAGACGGTGCAGTCTAGAGACCCCGTCAGAAGTTCGGTAGACTACACAGTCACCCCAGTGTCCGAGATTTTCGGTTCCAATGTTTTCAATCGCCAGGTGATGCGAAAGCTCTTGCCGAAAAATGTATATAAGGCAGTGCTTCGCTGTCTCGATCATGGTGAGCAGCTCGATCCGGCAATGGCTGATATCGTCGCTAACGCGATGAAAGACTGGGCGATTTCAAAGGGCGCAACGCACTTCACTCACTGGTTCCATCCGATGACGGAACAGACTGCAGAGAAGCATGATTCGTTTCTCTCATCAGCCGCCGCTGATGGTGGCGCGATTCTGGAGTTTTCCGGCAAGCTTTTGATTCAAGGCGAACCTGATGCATCCAGTTTCCCTTCCGGTGGTATCAGATCAACATTCGAAGCTCGCGGATATACCGGTTGGGACCCAACCAGCCCAGCCTTCTTGATGGAAAGCACGAATGGTAAAACACTCTGTATTCCGACGGTCTTCTGCTCTTACAGCGGCCATGCGCTCGACAAAAAGACTCCGCTTTTGCGCTCCCTAGAGGCGCTCAATAAGCAAGCAGTTCGTTTGTTGCATATCCTTGGAAATAAGCATGTAGGGCGCGTCATCAGTACGGTCGGACCGGAGCAAGAATACTTCTTGATCGATGAAGCATTCTATCTGGCTCGTCCAGACATCATCAACTGCGGTCGCGCATTGTTTGGTGCTCGTCCTCCGAAAGGACAGGAAATGGAAGACCACTATTGGGGTTCCATTAAAGAGCGCGTTTTAGCATTCATGATGGACGCTGAAGCGGAGCTCTATAAACTCGGCGTTCCAGTTAAGACCCGTCACAATGAAGTAGCGCCTGCGCAGTTCGAAGTTGCTCCTGTATTCGAACAAAGCAACGTAGCAACCGACCACAACCTGCTGCTCATGGAAGTCTTCAGAAAGACTGCACAAAAACATGGTCTGCGTTGTTTGTTTCATGAGAAACCATTCAGTGGTGTTAATGGTAGTGGCAAGCACAACAATTGGTCGATGGCTGATGATGAAGGAAACAACCTTCTCGAGCCAGGTTCTACTCCTCTGGAGAACACTCAATTCCTGGTGATTTTGACTGCTGTAGTTCGCGCCGTGAACAGATACTCCGGTCTGCTGCGCGCCGCCATCGCTCATGCTGGTAACGATCATCGACTCGGTGCCAATGAAGCACCGCCAGCGATCATGAGCATTTACCTCGGCGACACACTCACCGAAGTCGTCAATGCACTGATCGCCGGTCAGAAAGAGATCAAGGGAGCGCACGGCAAGGTTGTACTCCAGTTCGGAGTGTCGACACTGCCGGATCTGCCTCGTGATGACAGCGACAGAAACAGAACATCGCCTTTTGCTTTCACCGGCAACAAATTCGAATTCCGCGCAGTGGGCTCCAGTCAATCGATCGCATTCCCTAACACCGCGCTCAACACGATGGTGGCAGAATCTCTCGACTACATCTCTACCGAACTCGAGAAGTTGATCAAGGGGGGAATGGACATCAATGCCGCTGCCGAGAAATTGGTACGTGAAACGTTGAAAGAGAACCAGAGAATTCTATTCAATGGTGACAACTATTCGTCCGATTGGCATGAAGAAGCAAGCCGCCGTGGTTTGCCGAATTTCCACAACACCGTCGAAGCGCTGCCTGAATTCATCAAGGATGAAGTGAAGGAACTGTTCAGTAAATACAACGTATTGAGCGCTGACGAATTGATCGGTCGGTACAATGTCCGCGTCGCGCAGTTCTGCAAGACTATCAACATCGAATGGCTGCTCACGAAGACCATCGCCCGCACGACGATCCTTCCTGCAGCGCTTGAGTATCAGAGCAGATTGGCTGCCACGATCGTTCAAACAAAGAACGCTGTAAGTGGTATCAACCTGACGATTCAAGAAAATATGCTTCGCGATTTGACCGACAAAGTCAGTGAACTCCTGATTGCATTGGAAAGACTCGAGCAACCGACGAACTCCGGCAATGGCGGAGGTCATGGACATGGTGACGGTGAATCGTACACGATGTGTAAGTTCTACCAGGATGAAGTGATACCAGCGATGCAAGCTGTTCGCGACGCTGCCGATGAGCTTGAAACCCTGGTTGATGATTCAATCTGGCCATTGCCGAAATTCCGCGAGATGCTCTACATCTACTAACTTGTGATCTACGGTTAGAAACCATCGGAGGAGCCGGCGAATTACTTTCGTCGGCTCTTTCTTTTGTGCTGTGTGTGCGTGAGTAACTTACAGATTTAGAATGTATAGTCCAACTGACTACACTCAGAGGTTGGCGACTCAGTAGGGTCTGGCGTGCATTAACATCGTCAGTTTACCGCCGGAAGTGTCGAACGCCAGTTTTTGTCTGACTCTAACCTGGTGGTTTTAATCCGAGCCACGCGCGGTGATCAAAACGTTGCCACCAAGTATATGTTGGCTGGTTTTGGTGTTCCGTTGTTGATGCTGATTTCTGCAGAAACTCTGATTTTGATTATGTGCAGAACGAGAGTGAAAGTAAAAGTTCCTGAGCCTGATCCATTGATGCTCGGTGATCGAATGCCTATTCAATCTGGATTAAACAGTGGCTCACCGTCGGTGGTGACAGAGTGTGTCCAAGCTGTTAGTTGGTGGGTCTTCTGAATTGTCTATAGCGAAAGGAAATTTGCTGCTGGATTCTATACGCTTCGAGATGTTCTATATCTTTTGGTGTTCTCGTGCATGTGCGAAGATGGTCTGGATTGCTTCGGCTACGCTAACCTTTGTCTGATAATAGTGCTAGTGTTTTTCACCATATATGGTATTGTCTACTAGTGTCTGTCGTCCATGCCGTGACTGCCACCAGTTCAATCCCGAGACGCGGCGCTAGAAAAGAGCAAATATGGGATTTCCGGCTATCGATGGTATTACCAATATGTCAGGTTCAGGAGAGTTCAATCTACAATCGTCGAACTCAGGTATAAACAACCCACCTAAACTCGCTGATTCTGTCACTTGTCCGAAGTGTGGAATGGCTGTTCCGCGGTCGACAAGAAACTGTCCAAATGATGGTGCCGATCTCTTACTGCGAAAAGGGCAAATTTTCGCCGATAAATATGAGTTGCTTGACTGCGTAGGCAGTGGCGGCATGGGCGTGATTTATAAAGCGCGCCATCTTATTCTCGACAAAGTCGTGGCGATCAAGGTTCTACATAACAACACCGCCGATTCTAATTTGATCATGCGATTTCAGCGCGAGGCCAAAGCGGCAAGTAGTCTCAATCATATCAACGTGATTACGGTTTATGACTTCGGCGTGTTCGAAGGCACTGCACCATATATGGTGATGGATTATTTGCAGGGAC
>CAZRMH010000144.1:0-17754 GCA_964600935.1 uncultured Candidatus Obscuribacterales bacterium | reverse complement strand
GATCCTCACCAGGGCCCGGTCTCACAGAATTCAACGACGTTTTGGACACTCCCAAGCTCGAAGATTGCCGCATGGATAGCGGCCTTCGAGACTTGTTCCTATCACACATCTCGACCACCGGAATTTGCTTCCGAGCAGACTTGATTTGATTACTTCAGGAGAGCGGATAGTCGGATGGACAAGCGCTTGACCTAAATGCGCTGCCCTCGGAGATTCAATGCTATTTAAGTTTTAAACACCACCATGAGCGCTATTCTTTTTCGCCAGACGCAGCTTCCGCTGCCGAATGAGCTTGGAAGTTCCGTAATCATGGCAGTAGCCGAAGCCCAAAATTTGCAATACAGTAGCAAAGGCAATGATACTAACTGCGGTGCCAGCTAAGGGCACCACCCCCCAGTAAATGATGGCGCTCACAAAGGCAACTACCCCGATGTAGAGACAGGTTAACGCTCGGAAATCTTCCAAGTCTCCACCGTTCAGCTCCCAACAAAACCAGACTAACATACCGCAAACAATAGCAATGGCAGTCAGCAAGTATCCGTAACTGACCCCTGTAACAACGAGAATCCACCAGATACCATACTGCGCAGGATCGCGTCCAATCGCAATCGTGCCCCCAATTGAGCCAAACAGAGCACAGTAGAACAGCGCAGCGACAATATTTTCAAAGTTCAGTTTCGGCGCTCGAATGAAGTCGATGAGCCGATTCATCTCCACAGCAAAAATGCGCTCGAGTGATACGATCAGCAATTTGAGTATTCGAATCATGTTATGTTCCGTGATTAGTATTCGACATTGAAAAAAGATTTCCAGATACTGTATGCGATACCAGACTTTTAGGTTCGCACACCACCGAAAGCCGCAGCCGACAATAGCTGCGACTTGTTTCAGTATTATTGAGCCCGTACTCCCGAACTTGCACTACCCGAGATTGATTGTCACGGAAGCTGGAGTCACGGCGCAATCTAACTTGGTCGAATCGTTCGATTCGAACTGTTCGTCAAAGCGTTGGCGAGCCCGGGCAGTATCAGGCTTCGCTTCTATGCTGTCGAGGGATCTGAAAGCGAAGGCGGCAAAACGAGCGGCTTTTTGTGCAGCATTCAACAAAATGGCTTTATCAGCTTCAGTCATGTTTTCTCTCCGACAAAGGTTTATAAAAATGTTCTTTCAAGATCTAAAGCTGTGATCGCAGTCGTTTCCAGACGCTCACGGCACCCAGATACTTCCGCTATTTGGTAGCGAGAATGACCGCATGCAGCGCGTTCTCATATGACGTTGAGGCAGCTTGATATTCTTTTGAATATTCTGCATCAAGCACTGAGTCCAACTTATCGGCTTCTAGAGCCTTTTGCCAGCGCTGATAAGCGTATCGCAAGCGGGTTTGGTTCTCTGGCGAACCAGTATCGAAGGCTTTCTCGACCGCGTCATCATAAGCTTGTCTCGAGAGATAGAGTTCGTCAGATACTGCATTGGACACCGCCTTGTGTTGTTCACAAAGGAAGAGAATCTTGTTCATTCGGTCATAAGCTGAGCCGTACTTCGCCAGGCAGTCCAAGAGGTCTTCTTCATTGCGATTAGGAGCGGTGGCTCGAATGCCTTCGATATACTCCCGATCGAGGCGAATTACTTTGGAAACGTCCAAGACAACAAAACGGCGAGTCCCTCCGCAAGCAACGGATTCTTTGTCCATCTTTGCCCGTTTTGTTTCCAATTCGAGCGCCTCATACTGACGAACGACCTCGCGCTTATTCTTATACTTTGCAGAAGCGTCCGCTTGTATTGATTGAAACTGTTTTTCCAACTCATTGCACTTAGCTCCAGCAATGGTAGCCAGTTCAAACGCCTGAGCAAATTCTTCTTCCGAACAAGCGCCGGCTGCATCCATTGCAATCCGAGCGGCTTCTTTAGCTTTAGAGTAATTCTCGAATACTGTGGTTGCTTCGGCTTCGGTGGTCGCGAAATCAGCAGACAATTTTTCGAGTTCGCGCTGCTTTGAGACAAGCTGTTTGTAACATGACGCATACTTTGCGACCAGCTCGATCGGCTTACCGACAATCGGCTGCTCGTAGTAATCATCGCCACCCTTCTGATCCCACCACAAGCAAACCAGAACCAACAGGAGTGAAGCGCACCATACAAACAAAACAGCCCGTATTAGAGTGACTTGTCGAAGTGTTTCTACGATTTTCATGACGCTATACCTTCTTACTCGAGAATTTTCGGGCAGGACCAAACGGGTCCAAAGCCCAGGATGTGAGCGATGCAAATTCAAACTTTACGTGAACACGCAAGACCGATTTCATGAGCCAATCGGTCTGCGCCAGGTGATGTCGTGATTCACTTCACGACACCACCGACGATACCAGACCGACGGAAAACAATCGGACCAGTTTTACAAATCGAACGAATCGTCATCATAAGTAGCGTTGGCATTTACGTTGAATCCGTGCAGCATGCGCTCGCTGACTCCATCTGGTAACTCAAAACCAGGGTGCGGATGAATCTTCTTTAGGAGCTTACCATCCGAGCCAAAAACCTCTAAACAAATGAGAACCTCCCGACTGCTCCAGATTCTGTCGTCCCAGCGAACAGCCCAGGTCTGCCGGTACTCAACCGTGCCGTCATCACGCAAATACGAATCTTGATGCTGCAGGACTTGTGGAGCGCCGGGGCCCATGCTATAGCCAGTTTGAGCTAGAAGGGACGACCGCTGGAATGCTTTGAGATACGATTCTCCCTTCAAATCAAAGAAGACGCTGCCTCTCTTCGTGTCGAAGTTGTATTCCCACCAAAGAGTCTTTCCGTCCAACCGGAAATACCTTACTACACACTCCTTGTCGACATAAATATGCTCGGAGCGAAGAGTTTTGCCATCACCGCGATATTCTTTACTACTTCGGTTTACACGGTCAAATACCGCAGCCAAAGTGCCATTGTCCCTGAAATATCTCGACTCAATTTCTGTTCGTCCGTCGGCACCGAAGATCTTTTCAGAGTGTGCAGCGATAACACTGGCTGCCAGTTGCTTCTCGGGAAAAACCAAGCGCTCGGTTTCCTTAGTCCCATCTGTTCGAAAGTATTCGTACAGAATAAACTGACCTCGTGGATGAAGATGTTGGTCATGGTTGTTGTCGAAGACAGTCTTCAAGACTCTTGACCGGCCGTTCGGGTAATTTACATTTTGTCGAAAGAGAAACTCATCCTTGCCTGGTTGACCATTCTCTGTGAAGACGTTTCCTAGTCCTTTGAATGCCGAGTCTGGAACATCAGGACGTGCAATGGGCACACTGGGAGTCCTTGGGAAGGAGAATTCCTCTGCCTCCCTCTCTCGATAGGCGTGTAGGGTTATTATCCCAAGAAGAAACGTTATGGCAAAAAACTGCATCAAGCTAAACTGAAGTGGTTGTCTCACTCTACTCATTTTCGTTTTCCTGATTGTAAGAGTTAACTGAAGCGGACAAAGAAAGCAAAAGAAAGCGTTCTTAAGCGGCCTCGAAAAACGACGAAGCCGGCAGAATCAGACAGTTCTTTTGCATCTAACGTGTATGCATTAGTGGCAGAACGGGCGAGTTGACCTATTCACTGCATTGGCAACGACAGTCGCCAACAACGAGATTGAAGCAACACGGATCGTCGAGAAACTGAGGATTAATCAGTTTCACGACACCACTACCGGTACCGGATTGCTTGGTGCTCTCAGACCAGCCAATCTTGAAACTACGCATCGAATGGTTTCCGACATCATCGTAGTCAGTCTGGACAAGGTCACCTTCAAGCACCAGGTCATACGATCGGGACGCGATCAGAAACAGCTCCAGCTCCTGCTGGACAGAGAAGGCGATAGAGCCTGTCAGACCGTGGAGGCCTCGGTCACTGTCTCGTTGCAACTTAGCACAATCACGTTGCCAATTCGTGATTGAAAATCTGAGCTTGTCGACCGTTCTTTGACTCGAACCAGAAGGCAAATTAGCAGTTACGCTAGCCATCTTTTACTCCTTTGTGTAAGTGTTTGAACTCAAAACTTGACTAGACGGCAACGTCATCGGGGACTCCGAGCAGACGTTGCCGGTTTCATCTTTCCAAAAGCGCTGTAATCTACAGGTGGGTGTAGAACCGCAAACCAACTTCAATAGCCGACGAGATTAACTCAAGGTTAAGGCTCGCCGACTCTATCATTGCGCGTGATAGTTATAGAACATCATCTCTTCTCAATCGTTGAAGCAAAGGAAGTTACCGAATGGGTCTTTTGGACACGTTGTTCGATACGGAAGTTAACCACAAAAGCTGGTTTCATGACCGCGATAACTGCTACGAGTGTGAAGGCAACCATCTTGGTTTTATGGTGGTATTTCCAATCGTTTTGATACTGGCTTTTCTTTTTTACGGTTTTTGTATGTCGTACAAGGACACGGACGCTCCGCCTAAACGCGTCTTCATCCAAGACCTCGACAGCTCCGTCGATCCGATGGCTCCATCCAAAGCCAAACCAGTGCATCCGAAGACTGCCGTGAAAAAGACCCATCCAGTTGCTCACGGAAAGCCAACCAAGTCGCACCATCAGGAAGCTCGGCACGCGAAGTAGGAACGAGAATGCTCTCTCGTTATCTTGGCACAATCACGCTTTCCATTCGTATCGCTACATGCACAACGATCATCTGTTCCAGAAGCGAAACATAAAATCGAGAACATTGCCCACCAGCCGCGAAAATAGCGAGTAGAGAATACCGATGATCGCGGCAAGGATCACTATCACGACCACTAACACGCAGATTGTTGCACACAAGATTTTCATTGAACGGACCTTTCATGTCGAGTTTTAACATTGACGTCATTGCCGATTACGACGCATTGGCAGGTTCGAATTCTCGAAGAGAGCAGAAAATTCAGGGTTGGCTTCGGGAAACGCGCTTTCGCCCGAGTCAGGCATTTCCTCGCTCGTGCAGACCCGCAAGGGGTCTGGTTAAACTTTGACATTGCGGAGTTAAACAGTTTTGTTCGCTCCGCTCTGCGTCGCTGTGATCTTGAAGCGATCAGGCTAGATTGCGAATTGATGCAGGATGGTGCCGCTTGGAACACGAAAATCTTGCCGGACGATACGGCGTCTCTCGGAGGCTCCGCACACCCACTTAGATAGCCAATGGGTAGAATCAACCTCCTCAATGGTCGTGGACCAATAACCGACATTCTGAAGCTGGGGATCTTCAGTCAAATGCACGAGGCTGTTTACTGGCACCGATAGCGGTACCACACTTCCGTCATCTTGAAGCTGCAAAAAGCTGTATGAACTTTGACTGTGGATGATGCCAGAGCCCAGGAGAAACGTTCCTTCCAGACAATCCAATCTGCGCATAGCGACCAGGGTAACAGGACTCCGGCTAACCCGGCGCATGCGCACAAAGTCGGCGAGGGCCATACTCGTTGCAACGCCAAGAATACCACCCATCACCAGACCAACGACGGACCAAAAGAGCTCCTGCCCTAAAACGCTACCAATCAGAAATCCAAGGATGACAAAGGCAAAAATAGTTCTCATCTCAAATTCTCTCCAATACGCACCGCGGATGAATGAAAAGATTCATCGAGCGATACTCAGTTGATTTTGATGTAAGTTCCTAAGCGCGCCAATCATGAATCGGCGCGCGTTCACGGAGTCCGCTACGAACTCCGCATAACAATCTTTAACCTCTCCGGCGAACTAGCCGACATTGCATTGCCTTGCTAGGTCAGCTCTAGTTGTTCCGTGCCAACCGAGCTCATCACGCTGAGCCTCTTCAGCTCTGAAGTGCATCAAATTGACGCGGCTACCTACAGGTCCCGAAGGATACGGTCGGTCAGTACCGTATTCACTTTCCGATTCAAACCGTGCACGAGCCGCCTCTTCTTCTGTAAAAATGTGCGGGTCATAGTTTTCAATGCTACTCATATTTTAATTTTCCTGTTTGCGAAGGGTAGTTGTTGGATAAGCCGCTCAATCCGCGCGGCAGCTTTCCACGCCTACTTTTCTGGGCGTGGCGTCCGTGGTCCATTAACTCGCTGGACCAGAAGTTTCGCAAAATTGTAAACTCGCAGTCCGAGTGACTTGAACAATCTTGCAACTAGACTGATGAGAAGGCTGTTAAAGCCTCTCAACACATATCCGAAACCGATAAGCAGGGCACCACCCAAAGTGGCAAGCCAAAAGCTCCAGTCGGTTAGAAAGTACCAGGAAAGAGGCAAAACGAGAACGCCGAGCAAAACAGAAACGGTTCCAATTTTACTCAGAACTCGGTGTGGACCGAACCGGTCAACGACTAAACCGGCGGCTTTCTGTGCAGCTTTACTGGTAGCAATCTCAGTGACTTGACGTGTAGTTGGCAAAAAACGAAACCACTTCATTGTGATTCTTCCTTTATGCGGGCTGGTGAAAAATTCGGGACGTCTTGAAAAATCGGCTTGAGACACTCGTTCGAATCTACCGACGTCTGACCCTCGAGGTTGAAGTCGCCGCCGACGACTACGGTTTGGTTTGAGCGACCTTTCCTTTCAGCGAGCTTGATTAGCCAGGCGAACTGTTGGTGACGAATTTGGGCGTCGACGGAGGCTGGACGGATTGATCGGTTCTGACTTTGCATGGTTTTGTCCTTTAACACAGAGTTCAAATGGGTAATCGATTTTTGACAGTCTAGGTTTCAATGAAATCCACTCTCATCGCTCAGATTGACCGAGTAATTCCGAGAGTGGACCTCCAGGACGCTGGAACGCGCTTTTGAACAATCAGGTTTCAGAGGCATAGTGTCTGTTTCGGTGAGACGAATCCTTGTATGAGTGAAATGAAAAGAAGATATGTTTACCGTAATCCATGGCTCACGCGCGTAGCTACTCGTTCCGCTGCTCGACCTCTCGTGCGCAGTACAAGCTTCATTGCTCATCTGGACAGGTTTTCGGGTAGCCCCTGGCTGGCGCACAACAATATCAAAACGCGTGTTTTTCTCACTGAAACCATAAATAGTTAAGTGGCGCTAATGCCAGTGGCACCCTTCAATTTCGTGCAGTGGCTCCTGAACAAACTAGAGATGGTCCGTGAGCGCAAAAAAACTGTTCGACCAAAAGACGCCAATCTGGCCAATCAAACCTTTATGAATTGCTGTCATATTCGTAGAAAGGATGCCAAGCAGTTATCAAGTGCGCTCAACCGAACAAGCCGTCATTAAAACCCTGGACAACAGTGACTTTCCGGTCACAACATCGAGATAAAATCGCTCTATCGCTAGCGCTAGCGCGCTAGACATCCACGTTCGTCTTAGTAAAGAAACGATAAGAGTTGCTGCCCAAGCCGTCTGGCGGAGTCACAAAACGTCTTACTTCGAATTTTAGAATATGGCAATTTGCTAGGGTTCGCAAAACTGTCTCACTAACCGATCCCAACACTCACAAGCTTTCCAGAAGACACACCAACCGATTTACCGATTCCATTCTTGACGCCGAGGCGCGAGGATGGCATCACGGATGGTGGCGTCTCTTTTCGGCGAGTGATTCAGTTTTTCCAACCCAGTCGGTGAACGTTCACAAGTAAAACTATGGAGAACCACAACATGCCAGGCTTCATCAATCTCGTCTGCGACTATGCCCCCGGCGATCTCGCCTGGTCGGAGATTCTTTCGGCACTCGCTGACGAAATCCCGGCCGACATCCGGCTGATCCAGACCTGCGTCGATGGATTCGACACCGTCGCCACTGGATTCACCGTCGCCCAGCTCGCTCGTCGCGCCCGCAAGTCCGGAGGCACCAACCTGCTCTTCGCAAACTGCGCGCCGCGCAAGGATAACAAGTCCGCCCGCAGCGACAACGAAGGCGAAGGTCTCGTCTACGCTCTGCTCGACAACGGAGCCGAGGTCCTGGCGGTGAACAGCGGCTTCTCGCTCGCCTTCGTCAAGCCGAATATTAAGCGCCTCGTCGCCACGAAGGCATCGGCGAAAGGCAGTCAATTCCGGTCAAGGGATAACTTCCCCAGCGTGCTCGCCCAGTGCCTCGCCAAGGACTATACCTTCCTCGCCGGCGAACTCGCCCTCGATGCCGTCGCCGATGCGCCTTCGTCCGTGGTGGCGTACATCGACTCGTTCGGCAACATCAAGACCTCGATCCGTAAGGGCAACCCCCTTCTCGAATGGTTAAAAGAAGGCGACAAGGTCCGCGTCACTGTCGGCGACGACAAGGTCCGCTACGCCACCGTCACCAACGGCAGCTTCAGCGTGCCCGAAGGCGAACTGGCATTTGCGCCCGGAAGTTCAGGCTACGACGCGCCATTCTGGGAGCTGTTCAAGCGCGGCGGCTCCGCCAAGGTCGAATTCGGCGGCGTCAAAACCGGGACCAAGATCGAGATCGAGCTGCCCAGGCGAGGCTAAGCCAGGCTGTCGGACTTATCGACACCGCGCACTGACTGCGAAGTGAAGTCAGCGGCGTAGATTTCGTTCAACACTCTTCAGCAACGGGGCAAGCAGGTCCTTGGACAGCCCCGTTGCCCTCACCTTATTTGATACCAAAAGCATTTTCATCAAATCGATTTCTACTATTTGCCCCAATAGATTAAATCAAGACACAGAGGCTCCTCAGAGCCGCTGTGCAAGCGAATCAGTTCGTTTCGCTCACCCTCACCGACGTGTCATTTTCTACCCATGATCCGTTCGCGTTCCTGATAAAGTACGCCAGCCCCAAAAGCCAGAGAAAACGTGCCGATCACCTTCACGGCGAGAATAACCGGAACATTAGCCGCGCACAGCCAGGCTCCAAATCCACAGATCATCAGGAGAACGCCGATGAACAGGGGCACGCGACGCGATTTTGTCTTGATCTTTCGACTTAATTCTCCGCCCACATACACGAGATAGAGCGTGATAAACAGAAACAATGCACACCTGATCCCGCCTACGATTTCGTCCATATCAGTCTCCAAAGTAGTTGTGATGCTTCGACAAGGCGTCGATAGCGAATTTCGAGAAACATTCAACCGTTCAAACCTGTCGATTGTTCCGAACAACTTAAAGTTTCGGAACCAGTTACTCTCTTATAACTAGGTCCTGGCCAAAACCGTCACACGCACTTGACCGCAGGCACAACGTTGTCCAGGACTTGATCGACCTTTTCATGCACGCGACGACATAACTGGACGGCCTCACAGTCATTGAATCCCAGTCCACAAGCTATCGGGGCCATAATCGGCGTCCCCTGAAACAGGACTTCAGTTAGTAAATTTAACTGAATTACAAATGCGACATCGATCGGACAGCCTCGTCGATTCTCGGTGATAGTTCGCATGCAGACATATACCGCTAGAACAGCATCGCTCTTTTCACCGTTTTGAACGACTGTACAACCAGCATCAGTGAACCTTCGATGCAATCGCCGTTCAATGTCTGCTTGGTCGATTGCAGACTGGAGCGCCTCCGGTCCGACGACGTCGAGCTTGAGGCTGATGGTGCGCAGATTCATCGCAGGCTTGAGTTCGCTCATTTTTAACATCCCGTTGAAGAGAAAAAAATGCTCAGATCAAAATAATCCGAGCGCCGTTCAATCCAGTCCACCCCACATGGAGAACCGCAATATTACTGGTCCCTGCTAGCACGCCCGATTTTCAAAGATCACCATAGCGAGTGTCGTTAGACCGCAAAGTCCAGCCAAGGTAGATGGAGAACAAGAGGCCCAGACCGAAGAGAATAAAATACGGAAAACTCATAAAGATCATCGAGTATAGAAACCCGACGAAGTTCTGCGTGATGGTCAGTGCGTTTCTGTGCGCCAGGGGAACTAAAGCCTGCGTGGTCATGACACGAAGAAGGAAAACAAAAACGCAAAACATCACGACAAGATCTCCAAACCAACCACCAATCGGCCAAACTGACAGCATCGAGATCAGAAACAGCTTGATGCAGGTGCGACCGAAGGCGTCATACTGGTTTTCGACTTTCATGGCGAATCCCCTTGATAGGTCCGAGCGCGATCGTTCAGAATTTCAAATCGAGTAGCACAGGTTGCGAAGCCGATAAAAAACGTTTCCCAGAAACTACTTTCCGAGACACTTCCGAATCGGTCACAGCACGCCACCACTAGTGGTGAAGATCGATTTTGCTTCCGTGGGCTTAACTAGTGACTTTCGCTGCCGCTCCTGATGAGGTTGTTTAATATGGGATAGCTCAAACCTAAGCGAGCGCATAGTGAAAAAGCAATCACGGCAACAGGGGAGCGAAAGCGAAAACGTTCACTTCAGCGCATTCTTCGAACGACACGCTTGTTTGCACTAAGAGATTTTCTGCTAATGCAGTTCACAGTTGCGATTTTTTGAAATCAACGCTAACAGTCGCAATATCGAGTTTCAAAAACTCAGGCCGGCAATTTGATAGTGAAACGGCTACCACTCCCAGGCTCACTGTCAACCGAAACGCTTCCGCCATGTTTCTCCACGATACTCTTGCAGATTGGCAGACCTAGCCCAGATCCACCTTTCATTCGCGTGTTGGCTTGCTCGCCGACCTGTTTCCATTTTTCAAAAATCGTCTCGACTTGATCTTGAGCAATTCCTCTTCCGTTATCAGAAACTCTTATCTCAACCCAATTCTCGTTTTCCGAAGCATGGATTGAAACAGTTTCCTGTTTTGGAGAAAACTTGATGGCATTGGAAACCAAATTGACGACTGCTCGTACAATTTTTTCGAAATCGCATGTGACTTTCAGCCCATCATGGCACTTTACGTCGATCTTAATTTCACTAGCTGACGCGAATTCTTTGACATGGAGTAAAACTTCGTCGATCAAGTCTACTAATAAAATCTGTTCCTTATTCAGTTCAAACGCTCCGGCCTCAAGCTTTTCGATATCCATAAGGTCATTAACCATTTGGACAAGTCCACTAGTTGTTTTTGATAAACCGCTTGCGCGATCTCGCACGGATTGCGGCAAATCGCCATGTGATTGAGCTGCAAGGTTTTCAAAAAACAGCATAATCGAAGTTAAAGGTGTTTTGAGATCATGACTGATCATGGCGATGAACTCTTGTTTCATGCGCTCGATCGCTTTTCGATCGGAGATGTCGTGCAATACGCAGAACAGAACGTCCTGAGAAACCGGCGCAGCCACCGACCATGAAACATCTACCAGGGAGCCGTTCTTACGTTTCAACTGGCTATCAAATCTGATCGTCGAGTGACCTGATCGCGAGCTGTTCAATTTTTCCAATAACTGTTCCGAGTCATCCAACATCAGACTACTGACTCGGCGGCCGCGCAATTCATCTTGAGTGTAACCCAGAAAAGTTTCAACCGCCGGATTGACGGCGACAAACCGACCATCGCTAGACAGGCTGAAAATCAGGTCGACGGCATTATCAATAATCTCACGTTCTTTATTGTGAGCTTCTCTGAGAGCAATTGTGACATCATGCAAAACACCGTCCAGTTGGGAGAGTTCATCCTCACCACGCAAACGCGGAAGAAGTTCGTCGCCTCGCGACAATCGCATAGTGTTTTCCATCAAACGGTCCATGCGACTGGTTGTGCTGCGATTAAAATACATAACGAGGGCGGCCGCCATAAAAACATCGAGCACCAAACCTAATACCACTACCAGCGACGCTTCGTTCTGCCTTTGAAGCTCAGAACGATGCTGTTTCTCTTGAAATTGGCTGATCTTGGAGGTCAGAAAATTTGTCGTAGCAATAGATTTATCAAACTTTCCGTGAAGCTGGCGAAGCATGAGGGGCAAAAGTCGATTATCGTCAATCCCGATAATCTCTCGCGCCTCGCGCAGAATTTCTAAACCCTGCTGCTCTGATTCATCAAGTTGAGAGATCAGATCGCTGAGTTCCGGACTGCGATTTACAAGTTCACGAAGTTCTTTCAAATGCACCGGCATCAGCACGCATAGCTCGTCGAATCGAACGATCTGTTGGCGGTCAGTGATTTTCGAGATAATCAGTTGCCGCAATAAACTGACTTGATCGCGATTACATTTGTCGATCGCTTCTTTTACTCGAAGGGCATGTACCGCGGCTTCCGCTGCCTGTTCTGCGCGAGTCAACATCGTACTCATCACATAACCGAGGACGAACTGAAACAACAGTGGTACCGCGATTAATACTAGAGCTTGTTGGGATAATTTCATCTGACGACTTCCGCCGACAGATTATAACATCAAGAATAGTGTGGTTTTACACCGTCACTAGCTCCACTCAACGTCAGAGCAGTTCTCCTCAACATCTCGGATGAGACGACTAAGCCAGCTCGCAGTCCGATCTTTCTGACCACCTGATCGATCGCCGACGTTGTTAGGCGCCCAGCTCTGCCGATGAATAAAGCGTTTCCGTCTTCAAAATTTTGGGGATTCACAGCATCCGCTTGCCCCAAAACCGTTTTTACGCCACCCAATTTCGTCTGATCAAACCTAGTCCTTATCTCGAGCCAAGCTGAGAGAGCCTCGCTGGCGTTCGTTCCCAACGCGACAAATAAACTTTTTCGACCGCGACGATGTACCGTCAGATAGAGTCTACCAGCAGCGTCCCTTGAAACATCCTCGAGGTTTAAAGCGGTCAGTTGTCCCAACTTAATTCCACTGGTAGCGAGAATCAGAGCGGCAGCCTGATCTCGAACTGGTTCAAGCTCTACCCTGGTGAGATAACGTTGAAGTTCGCCAGCGGAGAGTATTTGCGCAGGACCCGGCTGGTAGTCGAGCCTCATGACGTTGGGTGTGTCCAAACTGCAAAACTTGCACAGTTGCGAAATGCTCGTGACATAAGCGTTTATGGTCGCCGGACCAGGGGCGCAATCAACTTGCAGTTCCGATATAAATTGGTCGATTACGTTAGCGAGTTTCGAATTGAAGTCAATACCGTCAGCAGTATCAGAAGCCTGGTTTTGTTGGGACTCTGCCTCGAGAAAATCTTGGCGACTCGACAAATATGTCATAAACCGCCTTACCCGACCAATATTGCCACGACGCGTGACCGGAGAAAGTCCTCGTTCGCTAAGCCAGTGACCGTAGTCACCGATATCCAATTGAACAAGCTTATTAATCGCACTACTCATAACCCAGATTCCCCCGCGGTATGTGCTTTCGATGCTCAGCGATTCGAGCAATCCGATGTTAAGAAAACAACCTGACAGTTCGTTGACATTTCCTGCCGACGCAAAAAAAACTTTGAGAAGCGTTCGCCTGGTCGAACTTCTATCTCATCAAACAATTCAACGCCTAGAACTAAACTTCAGTGCAATCGATCATATAACCGGAACCACGAACAGTCGTGATTAGCGATGGACCGTCTTTATCGTCAATCTGTTGCCTCAGCCTTTTCACACACGTAAAAATCGCATCACTGGCTGAATCCGATTCACTAGCCCAGACTCGTTCAAGAATCGCCTCAGTCGAAAAAACCGTGCCTTTGTGTCGCAAAAGAAATTCCAACAGGTCAAATTCTTTAGGACGTAACCTGAGCTGGACGCCGTTTTTGGTCACGCGTTTGGCCTTGGTATCGAGAATAATTTCGCGACATTGAAACACCTCGCCCACAAAATTGGCCGGTCGCCTCAACAATGCAGATATGCGGAGAAGCAATTCCTTCGCCAGAAATGGCTTAGTGAGATAGTCATCTACACCACTGTTGAAACCAGTTTCTTTGTCATGAATTGAATCCTTGCCAGTCAGCATAATGATTGGAGTCATCAAACCTGAGCTTCGAACCTCCCGGCATAACTCGATTCCCGTCATACCGGGCAGCCCCCAGTCCATAACAATGACGTCATACTGATAGAACTTCAGCTTTTCGCGCGCGTCGGCACCAGTAGTCGCAATATCTACCTGAAATTTTTGTGGTGCTAACGCGTCGACAATCATGGTGACTGTCATTTCGTCGTCTTCAGCTAAAAGTACTTTAGTCATGCCTGGTTTGGAAGGCTTCCTTGCCAAGTTTCCAGCGGAGAGCTTGCCGGTAAATGCCAGGTGTATTGTGGCACAAATCACCCCGGACTGTGCACGATGGTGAGGAGTGTGCGTCGACTCTCATGAGGCCTCACAAAGTATGAGGATTTAAACGCGCACGGTTCTCTTATTCTGAACATGCCCTTTTCAATAATCTTCAATTTCCTCATTCCACCCTCACGATCAGTTTCAGCAACTGTAGTCTAGTTTCCGAGTTGTTAAAAAGTTGCAACGAGACAACCATCTCGCGCGAGCTTCGCCGATCTCAGTTTTGCGGATTCTCCCCTGTGCTCATTTCACGAAACTGACCAAAGCGTCAAGTCCCTTCCTTGAGCTACGCAATTACGCGCCTTAGATTCGAGTCATACCTTCGATACTTCTTGACGGACTAAAACGACTCAATTCCTAAGTGACGCACTGCTCCTTCCGCATCTCATTCTCCGCCTGATGGCGGGCGAAGGAGAGCGCCGCGCAGACGAATTTGAACACACTGCCCACCGCGGTGCGAATTCTCACTATTGAACGGTTGTTCGAACCTGCTTGCGAAGAATCTGACGGTTGATTTCTAACACGACTACCCAGAGGAGTCGGCAACAGCCGGCTCCTTTTGTTTTGGAGAAAATAAAACATGTCGAATTCCTGCGCCAAAAACAGATACTCAGCGAGAAACTCGCGTAACAACAACGCTATTTCTGCAAACCTTGCTATCGCCCCATCCAGCAGCGCAAATTTGATTGCGCCGGTCGGTGAATTAGTCTCCACCATCGGAGACATCGCGGTGACGGCACCGTTCGGCTCTTTTGTACGCGCGGAGGACGGAAGCGTCGTGCACGCACAAGCGGGTTCCATAATTCAAGCGTGCCATGGCGCCACCATCATTGTCGAAGGCAAATGCGTTATTTTCCGTTTCGGCGGCGCGCGCATCGACTATAAATCGGAAGCATTAGTCATCGACCAGAACAGTCTGAGCAAGCAGATCCAGAAGATCCAATTCGTCAAACCTCTTGGTGAATTTGGCGATGGAAGACGCGAATTTGGCGACAACATGGTGTTGATCGTTATGCCGGACGTCCACGTGAAGACTGGCAACAACTGCCATATCCTCGCCTTCGAACACACGATCGTTGAAACCGGAAACAACTCTCGCGTCTTATCCGATAACGGCTGCGTGATTCGGTCCGGAGACTCGTGCTTCCTGAGATCCGGCAACCGAAGCCACATCTACACCGGCGTTAATGGACGGGTAAACTGTGGCGATTCTTGCGATGTTCGTGCAGGTGAGAACACTCGCATTAAGGCGGGGCAGTATCTGAACGCTCGCCGCGTTGGAGCCTAGAGCGCATTTTAAACGCGCACATTAAACCTGCAGGGATGCTTTGTACTGGAATCAATCCAGCTCAAAGCGCCCTGTTCGTCATTCATCGCAATACTATACGCTTTGGTATAAGCACCATCAACAGTATCAGAGCCAAAGAGCCGCCCTGTGCGCCGCTTCTGATGAAGTGACGCACAGGGTGCTCATATGTCGTTTCGACACAACGTTCAATGACTCGAATCTGCCGTCGAGCAGACGCTAACTGTTACAGTTAGACCTAGTCTTCAGTTCGGCGATGCCCGGTGGGAGTGCTGTTGGTCAGCCCGTTGACGAGCATCAACACGAAACCGCCCAGGAGCGCCGCACCGAAAGTCGTGACCGTGAGGTATTGCGGGAACCAATGCGCCATGGCGAGCAACTGCAGGGCCGGAACGACGAACCACAGAAGCCAGCGCAGGATGAAACCGATACCGAGGGTGACGACACCAAACAGTGCAAGCAGCACTTCGACGACGTAGACGACCAGCGCGAAGATGAAACCAGCAATGACGCCCTCGGGCCAGAACTGTCCGTGGAACGCGATGTTCGCCGGCAGCAGGGCGGGGAGTAGGATTGCCAGTAGGAAACCGTTGACCAGAACGCGGATCAGGAAATTCATGTGACTCTTACCTTTGCAATTTTTTGGCTGCTCGAAACCGATGAGAGCAACCGGATTTGACCCGTCAGAGTGCAACCGCAACACACCTCAAGCAGGGGCGATAGGTGAGCGAAGGTGCTGTGCAATGTGGATTAGTTGGGTGCGCGTTGACTCTGTTTCGACGGATGAAAAAACAGTTTGAAACTAGGACAAGCTCCCACCGCGGTTCAACATTCATTCCAGGAGATAAATAACTTCTCTCACATACAGGGTCGGTCTCTCACGCCATTTCGGCAAAAGGTTGGCGCAGCTCGCGAGAAGAACTCGGCGTGAAAAACCCTCGCAAATCACCACCGGCTCCCAGTATGAACAGATGTAAAGAGCCACGTTTCACAACACTTATTTTGTCGATAATTTCTTCTTTTGATATCAATAAGCATTCTTGACATCCCGATTAGATAAACAGGTTAGCTTTCACCCCGATTTAAACCTTCACCTGCTTTCCGTGCCTCGACTGCTCGCTCCTGACGAGATGCCGTTGCACGTCCTTCGCCGGTCAATCATCGAACTGATTACACGGTTTCTGACTGGTACTTAAACCAACCCACTTTCGGAAAAAGTCTATGTTCAAAATCATTGTGCTCTCCGCAGTCGATCGCCCCTCCTTCCTGCTCGACAGTTCACTGTCCCGTTTCCAAATCGCCCGTGAAGTGGCTCGCCGTTTCGGTTACGCGACGATGGCACCGTTCTCTCAGGCGGGTTTCGGAATGCCGCACAGCTGGCTCGCGGTCGACCCCGCTTGAGAGATTTGTCAATTTGCCGCCCCGAATCGCACCGATTTTCATACGGCGCTTTCGGGGCACCCTTCAATCACCGCACGCCGTCTCTGTCTTCGGACCGCGCGGTTGTGTTTTTACGTCAACTTTGGTTGAAGAACTTCTAGTTTCGAACAACCGAATCTAACTCGAAAGGTGACTTAGATGGACGTTTTCATCACAATCCTGATGCTCGCAGCATCATTGGCTGCTGGTATCACAGCCGGTTCGCGCCTGGCGCGTTCCAACCTCGACTTCCTGCCCAGCCTGTATACGCATCTGTTCATGTTCGCAGCGCTGGTTCTGTCCTGCGTCTACTTCGCAGAACATACGCGCGTGCTGGTCGGCATCAGCTGCACGCTGGTTTCAACCTCGGTGTTCTGGCTCGCTCGCAAGACGGCGCCGGAACCGGTCGCACCCTCGACGCATCTGGGATACTCCGCTCCCGCGACCCCAAACGTCAAGGGAAAGCCCGCAATGACCAGCTTCGGCAACGTCATCTCGCCGACGACCTGGGCTCGCCCGACCTTCGGGAAGCGCAGGCAGCCGCCGCCGGTCCGCACCACGCCGACGGGCAAGACCATTCGCCTGGTCGCCAGCAGCGACGCGATTCCTCGCGGTAAGCGTGGAGTGGCGAAGCTCAGCTCCGTAAAGTAGACGATCCGGCTCGGCCGCGCGACTGGTCTCCAGGACTGGTTCCGCTGCCGAGCAGATCAGTTTATCTCACCATCATTCACAAACCCCGAAAAGGAGCATTGGATGATTTCATATCATCGCTTAGCTCTGGGGACCGCGATTCTTGCGATTGTAGGAGCGCTGGGAAGCATATTGCTTGCCACCGGCAGCGGTGCCCCACTCGACGGCAAAGTTTTCCCTGACCGGATCACAACGCGCGTCGAAGTGAGCAAAGACGAAGAGGTTAGAACCGTCGAACTCTATCCTGACCTGATCACGGCGAAACACGCCCTCGCCACCCACAAGGATGGCATCGTCACCAACTACTGGTATCGTCCCGAACGCACTATCGAACGCGCATTCACTGACGGTCC
>CAZRMH010000143.1:0-17833 GCA_964600935.1 uncultured Candidatus Obscuribacterales bacterium | reverse complement strand
CGTGTTAATGACGTGACCGGCTATGTCCAGACCGACTTCGTCGAGGAGGGTGAACGGACCCATCATCATGCCGAAGTTGAGTGCCGCCTTCTCGATATCGACAATCGGAACGCCCTGCTCGGCCATGACGATGGCTTCGCGCATGTACGGCGCCAGAATGCGGTTGACCACGAAGCCGGGGGCGTCGTTGGTGAGAACAGGGAACTTGCCGAGCTTGGCGACGAATGCCTTGGCCGCAGCGATCGTTTCATCATTCGTGGTCGAGCCACGCACGACTTCGACGAGCTGCATCTTGTGCACCGGGTTGAAGAAGTGGATGCCCACCGTCATCTCCGGATGCCGCGAGGCCGGCGCGACGACTTCATCACCCTTCTTGAGTTCTTCCGTCATGCCGCCCACAGAGAGGGACGACGTGTTGGTCGCGAAGATGAAGGGCTTGGTGATCGCCTTCTCGCACTCAGAGCGGACGAGCTTCTTGACGTTCATCTTCTCGACGACCGCCTCGATGACCAGGTCGCACTCGGCGAGGTCAGCGTACTTGAGCGTCGGCTTGATGGCGGACATCATCACGTCCATCTCGGTCTGGCTGAGCTTCTTGCGATCGACCAGCGCTTTGAAGAGACCACGAATCGTCTCCATGCCCTTGTCGAGCGCCGCCTGGTCGATATCCTTGAGGACGACCTGATAGCCCTTGTAGGCAGCCGCTTGCGCGATGCCCGCACCCATGACGCCAGCACCAAGAACGCCGACGGTTTTGACGTCGATGTTCGGCGTGACGCCTTCCATCTTCTTCGACACGGACTGGCCGCGGAAGATGCCGACCAGGTTGCGAGAAACCTGGCTGGTAGCCAGCTTAGCGAACGCCAGCGATTCGGCTTCGAACGCCTTCTCGCGGTCGCCAGACAGAGCGAGCATGACCACCTTGAGCGCCTCAACCGGGGCCGGGTACTTGCCCTTGGTCGCCGCATAAACAGCGCCGCCCGCCATCTTGGCGAAGAGAGAGCGACCCAGACCGGTGCCTTCCAGCACGCTGGCAGAAAGCTTCTTGACCATCCCTTCCTTGAAGCGAGGGACGTAGCGCTTCGGCTTCGAACCCAGGAGGATCTGCTCGGCGCGCTCGACGAGCTCGTTTTTGGCGACGACTTCGTCGACCAGACCAAGACGCCAGGCCTTGTAGCCCGACTCGGCCTTGCCGGTGGAAATCATCTTGAAGCCGGCCTGACCGCCAATCAGGAGCGGCAGACGCACGGTGCCACCCCAACCGGGGATGAAGCCGAGCAGGACTT
Organism: uncultured Candidatus Obscuribacterales bacterium; assembly: GCA_964600935.1. GTDB lineage: Bacteria > Cyanobacteriota > Vampirovibrionia > Obscuribacterales > Obscuribacteraceae > JADYXR01. The sequence goes on along the minus strand of CAZRMH010000143.1, from coordinate 16,547 downwards.
CCGGAACACCAATCTCGGTCTTCGCTTCAGAGCTGGCGATGCGGTATTTGCAGCCGAGCGCCAGTTCGGTGAAGCCACCAAGGCAAGTGCCGTTGATGGCGGCGATGGAATTGAGCTTCTCGAGCCGGGCGAACAACGCCTTGCCGGCCTTCGCAGCTTCGTAGATCTTGATGGCAGGCTGGCTTTGCAGCGCCTGAATTTCTTCGACGTTGGCGCCCGCACCGAAGTTGCCTTCTTTGCCGGAAACCAAAATCACACCCTTGGCGCCTTCGCGCTCGATGGTGGACAACATTTCACTCAGCTCGGTCAGAACCGTGCTGGACAGCAGATTCATCTTGCTGTCCGGCAGGTCGATGGTGAGAACGGCAACGCCGCTCGGGAGCTTCGTCAGTGTAATAGCCTTGTTGGACATGTGTATTCTTTCCTCTTGGTTTTACAACCAGTTAGAACCCTGTTAGGACTGCAGCTCGATAAGAGTAGCGATGCCCATTCCGCCGCCGATGCACAGCGAAGCAATACCACGCTTCAGACCGCGCTTCTTGAGCTCGTAGGCGAGAGTGAGAGGCAGACGAGCACCGGACATCCCGATCGGGTGACCGAGCGCGATAGCGCCACCGTTAACGTTGACCTTGTTGCGGTCCAACCCAAGCAACTTCTCGCATGCCAGATACTGAGCGGCGAACGCTTCATTGATCTCGATGAGATCGATGTCGGCGAGCGTCAGATTGTTGGCGGCGAGCAGCTCGGTGATGGCAGCGACGGGACCCAATCCCATCTGCTCCGGATCCACTCCGACGACCGCGTGATCTACCAGTTCGGCCAGGACTTCCAGACCGAGTTCGTCGACGGACTGCTGCGAGGCGAGAACCACCATGCAGGCACCGTCGTTCAGGCCCGAGGCATTGCCGGCCGTGATCTGGCGAGTGCCGAGCACAGGACCGAGCTTGGCGAGGGCTTCCTTGCTCGTCTTGCGAGCATGTTCGTCACGAGAGAAGAAACCGCGACTGCCGACGGCAATCGGGTCGATTTCGAGGTCGAATCGACCGGACGAGATCGCCTCATTGGCGAGCGTCTGCGAGCGCAGCGCGTATTCATCAGCCTCCTGACGCGAGATGTTGTACGTCTCGGCCAGACGCTGAGCGGTCTTCGCCATGGCGACTGTCTTGGTGTCATGGATCAGCGCCGTGGGCGCAAGACCATTGTCGGCCAAGGCGAATGCAGTCGGGCGCGGACCCATCTTCGCAAACTTGACGTACTTCGACACCAGACCGTTCCAGCGCAAGTCGCCGGGAAGCAGGTAAGGAATCAAAGACATAGACTCGGCACCGCCGGCGAGCATCAGGTCGGCCTTGCCGAGCATGATGCGATCCATGGCGATGTTGATGGCTTCCATGCCGGAGCCGCACTGACGTTGTACGGTCACACCGGGGACGGTGGCGGGAATGTTGGCAGCCAGTGATGCGACACGCGCCGTGTTGGGCGTGTACGACGTCTGGTAACCATGACCGAGGACGATACCATCCAGTCGACCGGCATCGATGCCGGCACGACGGATGGCGTGGGTCATGCTGTGGCTGGCCAGCTTGTCCACAGGGACGGTTCGCAAGCTCTTACCGAACGACCCAATCGGGGTCCGGCTGCCGCTCACGAGAAAAACTTTGTTTTTGTTGGAACTCATTGTTTGGCGTCCTATGCTGAAGTGCTAGTAAACAACGTCCAGTCGACTACCGGCGGATGCCGGGACATAGTCACTAGACGCTTATCGGATTCAAAAGAGGCACTCCTAAAAGGGACTTGGCAGTCCCCGAACTGGACTCTACGCAAGTCCATACTAGCTTACCAGTTGGCACCCCGGAGACGCACGCCATTACCATCCACTAGATGGCCATAGCATGCGTCCGGTGTGCACAGAACTGATTAGATCAAGTCGTTCTTGGAGAGCAGAGCCTCTACCTCGCGGGTGAGCTTGCCGACCTCGCCTTTGTTGGCGAGGATGTTGTTGTAGCGGGAGACGATCTCCTGTGCAGCAACAAGGCGTTCACCGGTGAGAATGCCCGCCAGGGCGAACTCGGGGACAGCGGATACGAACCCGCACATCACCGCTTCCCACTTAGCATCGCGAGTGAGGCTGAACTGCAGCGATCGCACTGAAGTGATCTTGGGCTCAATCCAGACAAGTCCGTGGGACTTGTTGTAGATCGGATCCTCAACGTTGGGGACGCAGTCCTCACCGCAGACCATCTTCCAGAGCCTCGTGGCACGCTGCGAGCTCTTGCTGTCTTCGTCACCAACGTCGACCGCGATGATGTCGCGAGGGTTGGCACCGTAGAGTCGCATGGGAACTCCAGCAGGTACGCGGCTTTCCGGCCCGAGGGCACCGTCGAACAACATCTTGTGCTTGTACTCGACCGCGGAGATGATGCCGGGGACGGCACAGCTGCCGCGAACAGCGACACCGAGGGGGCCGGGGTCACAGCTGAGAACTCGCAACTGGTTGTCGGGACGAATCTCGAACACACCATTTTCCGAGAACACAATCTGCGCATCCTCAGCGATAGCCATCGTCCAGTAGCCCTTCGGCCACTTTTCGCCGTCCTTGAGGAAGCCTTCGACGAAGTCGCCGAGCTTCTCAGACGTGAGAACACCGTGGACCGGTCGGACTTTCTCGTAACGACGTTGCATAAAGTAGGCGACAAGAATCTTGAAGAAACTGGCGCGGCGTGTGAGCAGGCTGGAGAAGTCCATCTCCATTGCGGTGCTCAAACATTTCTTGGCGTCCATGCCACTGGAGAAAAGCACCGTGGGGACGGAGCCACCACTGATGCCACCAATGGATTTGAAGCGCTTGATACCGGCCTGATTGCAGGCGAGCAAGACGCCCGCACTGCCAAGAATCGCTCTCGAACCTCCGCTACTGCATACGAGATGGAACTCGCGCTCAGGCGTGGTCGGAGCTGTAGATACGTTCTTATTCATGAGAACTGCTCCTTGTAAGCAGCCCGATATGGAGACCCAAACAGGGACCACTAGCGGCTGAATGCTACCTCTCGCCCTTCGAACGGTCGAAGGATGAGGGGACGGGATGGCTGAGCTTGGTTGAGGATGAAGAAAAGTTGGGTGTGAATTCCGACAACTGGGTTTGAATGAATGCAGGATGATGCTAAAAATCTGAAGCCCTATATATCAAGTACTTACAGATCCTTGAGTTCCTCAGCACTGGTAGAGATATGGATCTGATTCCGCTACGCATTTTGTAAAGCTCTGCTAAGCAAAACGGGCATGAGCAGCCAGTTCTTGAAAACCGCATTGAGACCGACTGTGTTTGATATTACCGGTGATGACAAGTGCTGACAAAACCACAGACCACTTCAGCCGGTTTGGCAATATCACAAACAGATCCCACCCCTTGACAGCACACTGTCGATACAGCGGTTCCAGGACTGATACCAGCAGTGACACTATGGAAAGTCAACACTCACGAGGCTTGGCACTTCCAGACCGCACCACGGATAACACCACAACATGACAACCTAGATTACACTTATCGCGAACGCGTCACCTTGACGACCGCTCTTCTGTGCAACTTTTGAGCTAGTTGCGTTAGTGATTGAGCTGTTTTTAAGCCTATAGGCACGGATCATGCAGTCGATAGCTAGCGTTTAGGTGATCTACTTGAGATCCAGACATAAACAGAAGCTCACAGGATCTCAGTCCCAAAACCTATTGAGATTCGAAACCCCTATGAGCTAGCGTTCTTCTGTTCTCTTAAGTCTTCACTTACTTCCAGCCGAATTTAATTCGATAACCGTAATCGGCACTTAACTTCCCACCCCAGTCGACATCGTGATGATGCCGATCTGATTGGTACGGCTGCTGGTTCAGTTAACTCACCGCCTGCGGTGGCACACGCGACTTGATTCTCTCAATCCGGAGGGTCTCAATGTCGCGTCTAGACGCTGCCGCTCTAACAGTAAGAAGGCACGGGCCTATATGAGCAAATCATCAAATCCTCTCGTGCGCCAATTTTGGTCGCACGTTTTCAACACTCCTAGCAAGGTCGCCGTACTCGCCAAGAACGAAGCCCCCGAACACGACAGTTACATCTATGCAATGTCCGGAATCCCGGGAATGGGAATGTCAGCCTATATCCCCGAGCGTCCGACTCATCGCGGTGTGACATGGAAGGAATGTGGTCTTATTGTCGCTGAAATCATGACGTTCTTGAGACGACATGGTTTTGACAAGGGCGAACGTTCTGCGATCCTCGCTTGGAACCGTCCTGAATGGGTGTGGGTTGACCTCGCCATTCAGTCCCTGCAAGGCACCTCGGTTCCGATTTATCCGAATTCGGCTTCGGATCAAGTCAATTACATCCTGCATGACTCTGGCGCCAAAACGATCTTCGTCGACGGTGCAGACCAGGCAGCCAAGACCGGCGGACAGAAAGGTGTCGTCACCTTCATGTTCGCGGACGCCGTCAAGGATGCTGTCGATTTCACCGGAGCGACCGATCGCAAGCCGTCCGCGGCTGCGCTCGCCATGATCGCCTCGGTCGAAGCTGAGTTCAAACGCTCCGCCAGTGGTGGCAACTTCCTCGACATCCAGCCGGACGATATCGCCACCATCATCTACACCTCGGGCTCCACCGGCGTGCCGAAGGGCGTTGTGCTCACCCATCACAACATCTCTTCCGCCTGTCAGGCCCTCGGCCGGCACGGATTCACCTTCAACGAGGACGACGTCTATCTGTCCTACCTGCCACTCGCTCACGTCTACGAGCGTGTGAACGGAACATCGCTCTGCCTCTGGAATGGCGTCACCTCGGCCTTCTGTAAGGTGGAGGAGATGGCTGAAGTCGTGAAGCAGATCCGTCCGACGGTTCTGCTCGGTGTTCCCGCCGTCTGGCGCAAGATCAAGGACAAGGCCGAAGCGCAGCTCACCGCCGCCACCGGTCTCAAGAAGATGATCGCCAGTTGGGCTATGAAGCAGACGAAACCTGGCTTCCGTCGCAAGATCGCCGACATGATCGTGTTCAGCAAAATTCGCGCTGCCCTCGGTGGCCGCGTCCGAGTCATGCTGTCCGGTGGTGCCCCGATCGCAGCTGACGTCGTCAACTTCTTCGACGTAACAGGCTTCACGTTGCGTCAAGGTTACGGATTGACCGAGACAACCGGTGGTATCGCCACCAATACCATCGACAACAACCGTCCAGGTTCGGTCGGTAAGGTTGTCGATTGCATCGACGTCAAGATCGTTCCTGAACCTGGCGACACGACTGGCGCCGGCGTGATCTGGCTCAAGGGTGACTGCGTAACGCCTGGCTATTGGCACCTGCCGGAAGCCAACGCGTCGTCGTTCACAGACGGCTGGTTCAACACCGGAGACCTCGGTCGTTTCGACAACGACAAGTATCTGTACATCACGGGGCGCAAGAAGCGGCTCCTGAAGACGGACGGCGGCAAATACGTCGCACCCGAGAAGCTCGAGAACTCCTTCGATGGAATCGATGAGCTAGTGCAGTACGTCGTTCCCGTCGGTGATGGCAAGCCCTTCATCGGCGCCCTGATCTTCGTGAATCAGGACAAGGCGCGCAAGCTCCTCGGCGACAAGTCCGTGGTCATCCCGACCTCTGGAGTTGCCGAGTTCTTCGCGGCGCATCCTGCGATCCTCAAGCGCGTTCAGGAAATCGTCGACCAAGCCAACAAGAGCCTGGAGCGTTGGGAAACGATCAAACAGTTCAACATCGTTCCGACCGCCGCATCGGTCGACAACGGTCTGCTCACCAACAAGCTGTCGATCAGAACCGAAGAGGTTCTGAAACGTTACGGCGCGCTGGTGGACGAGCTCTACACGCGACGTAAGGACCACGAATAAAGCCTCACAGTCTCTTTGCGGACCGCTATTCAGCAATTAGTCCTCACAAGGACTAGTTGAAGCATGGCAGTCTGGTAGAGTTTGATAGATTTACGTTTACCGGCTGTCCCACCGGATCGGTAAGGTATTTCACACTCAAAGTTTGTATGTTCTGGCTATCCAGTGGCTCGCTCTCAAAAGGGACGGCCACTGGATAGTTTTTGAAAGACGCGAGAACCAGGTCAAAAGCCATTCTCGCCGTCTTTCATTTTCCTGAATATTTTACTATACGAATAAGTAGTACGGCGAGACCCGACATCTTGAGCGGCAGCCTCACACCGAAACCCTCAGCAATTCAATGGCAGATCGAATCTAAGAAGTTTCAGCGCCTCGTCAATTCAACTACGAACCTTCGCTATCAGTTTGAAGCTCCACGCTCCAGACGCTTCCGGTTTCCATCGTGAGAGGTCACACCAGTAAAGCCAACAACGAAAATTTTCTTTTTTAATACATTACCCCTAAATTCGAAAGTATTTTCGTCTATCAAGTGAATGGCTAAGAGAGTGAACACCAAAGAGTTATAGCGTTTGCAAATTGCCAGCAAGTTTCAACAACCAGCACCAACTCTCGGTTTCGATGGTATCCCTCTAAAGTGTGATCTTCAGATCAATTAGTCAGTTGATGTTATTTCCATGGGAATTCGGCAATATTATTAATAACGGGAAGCTTTAGGAGACCACCATGAGCGATTTGATTAACAACTGCTTTAACAAGATCAAGAAGCTCTTCGCCGAAGACGACACAGCGAACCAAAATTCACGGATTGAGTCTGCGAGCATCACCTCGAACAGACTCAAAGCGCTTCAAAGAATGCGCATGAACTCACCGACCACGCCGGACTACAAACTCGAAGGAGATGGCATTGCCGAAACTCCAACGACACAAAAGCTGGCTAAATCGGCCAACATCGACAACGTCGATCTGGACTTCGGAATGAAGATCGGAAACGCGTAGTATCTAAGCGACTTGGTGGTGCTGTTACGACAGCTTCCTGAGCCATCCATAAAGGTTGCAACCGAAACTAATAAAAGGGCGACGCTTACGCATCGCCCTTTTTGATTTCTCGTTTCCAGCCTTCAACAATTAGTTATTGCTGCTTTCTTCAGCCTTCTCAGAATCGTCGGATGATTTTTTGCTGGACTTGCTTACTTTTTCGGTTTTCACCTTTTCAGTTTTTTCGTCTTTGCCGTCTTTGCTCTCGGTTTTTTCTTCAAGCTTTTTTTCCGACTTATCGAAGACAACAGTGTCACCTTCAAGACGAGTGGTGATAATGTCACCCTCTTTGAAGCGACCCATCAAAACTTGCTCTGCAAGGGCGTCTTCAAGCATTCGCTGAATCGCTCTGCGCAATGGTCTGGCACCATATGTGGGGTTATACCCTTCCTTGGCGATCAGATCTTTGCACTCAGTCGTGACAACGAGTTCCATGCCTTGCGACTTAATGCGGCTGCCGAGGTCGGCAGACATGATGTCGACGATGTGACGGATCTCTTCGCGAGTCAATTGTTGGAAAACAATGATCTCATCGATACGGTTTAAGAACTCAGGTCTGAAGGTCTTCTTCATCGAGTCCATAACCTTATCTTTGATCTCACGATAACGAGATTCGTGCTCGGCATTTGCGCTTTGAACCTGGAAGCCGAGCGACATTGCTGACTTATCGATGAATTGAGCACCGACGTTTGACGTCATGATGATGATCGTATTCTTGAAGTCGACCGTGCGTCCTTTACTATCTGAAAGGCGACCGTCATCGAGGATCTGCAAGAGCACGTTGAACACATCAGGGTGTGCTTTCTCGATTTCATCGAACAGGATTACGCTATAAGGTTTGCGACGTACTGACTCGGTAAGCTGTCCGCCTTCCTGATAGCCGACGTATCCCGGAGGTGAACCAATCAACTTGGAAGTTGTGTGGTGCTCCATGAACTCAGACATGTCGATCCGGATCAAGTTGTCTTCTGAACCGAAGAAATAGCCGGCAAGCGCTTTGGCAAGTTCCGTTTTACCAACACCGGTCGGACCGGAGAAGATGAAACTACCAATTGGACGAGCTGGGTTTTTCAAACCGACACGTGCTCTGCGGATAGCTTTGCAAACAGCATCGACGGCTTCGTTCTGCCCGATAACGCGCTGGTGGAGCACGTCAGACATATGGAGAAGTTTTTCGGATTCGGCTTCGGTGAGTTTGAGCAACGGAATGCCGGTCCAAGCGCTGACTACGTAAGCCACTTCTTCAGCGGTTACGAATGGTTTTTCAGTTTCTTGTTTGGCTTTCCATGCTGCTTGAATTTCGCGAATCTTCTCGGAGAGCTTAGTTTCTTGTTCTCTGAGCGACGCTGCTTTTTCGAACTCCTGGTTGCGAATCGCCATTTCTTTGTCGCGACGAACTTTGCGAAGTTCCTTCTCGACTTCTTTACCTTCCGGCGGAAGCGAGCTCGCTCTCAAGCGAACGCGTGAGGAAGCTTCGTCGACCAAGTCGATGGCTTTATCCGGCAAGAAACGGTCGGTGATGTATCGATCAGACAGCTTGGCTGCTTGTTCGATTGCTTCATCACCAATTTGCAAGCGATGGTGCTCTTCATACTTCGGACGCAAACCACGAAGAATTTCAACGGTTTCTTCAACACTAGGAGGATCGATGATGACTGGTTGGAAACGGCGTTCCAGTGCGGCATCACGCTCGATGTGTTTGCGATATTCATCCATTGTCGTCGCGCCGATACACTGCAATTCGCCCCGGGCAAGAGCCGGTTTCAGAATGTTAGCAGCGTCGATCGCGCCTTCGGCTGCGCCTGCGCCAATCAATGTGTGCAATTCGTCGATTACCAGCATGACGTTGCCGGCGGTGCGAATCTCATCCATGATTTTTTTCAGGCGCTCTTCAAATTCGCCTCGGTACTTGGTACCAGCGACGAGCAAGCCGATGTCCAACATGACGATTTTGCGTTCGGACAAGATGTCCGGAACGTCACCGTTGGCAATACGGATGGAGAGCCCTTCAGCAATAGCTGTTTTACCAACACCAGGCTCACCAATGAGCACCGGGTTGTTTTTCGTTCGTCGACCCAAGATCTGGATGACGCGCTCAATTTCTTTTTCACGACCGACCACAGGGTCGAGACGGTTTTCCTGAGCAGCTTGAGTGAGATTGAGACCAAACTCGTCGAGCGTCGGAGTTTTACTTCTACCAGTGCTTGTTGAAGTGGATGCGCCCGATGTGGATGCTCCGCTTTCTCCAAGCAGTCTGATGACGTGGCTGCGCACCTTGGTCAGATCTACGCCGAGATTCTCGAGGACTCGGGCTGCCACTCCTTCACCTTCGCGGATGAGACCTAATAACAGGTGCTCGGTTCCGATGTAGTTGTGGCCGAGCTGCCGGGCTTCATCCCAGGACAACTCAAGGACTCGCTTGGCTCTTGGCGTGAATGGAATCTCCACAGCCACGAAGCCGGAGCCTCTTCCGATTATCTTCTCGACCTCAACGCGGGCATCCTTCAAGTTGACTCCCATCGACTTGAGTGTTTTGGCAGCAATTCCAGTGCCTTCGCCAATCAACCCGAGAAGAATCTGCTCAGTGCCCACAAAATTGTGACCAAGTCTTCGCGCCTCTTCTTGCGCAAGCATAATTACTTTGATCGCTTTTTCGGTGAACCGTTCAAACATGGCTGTTTATCTTCTCCCAGAACCAATGTGATTACATTCTAACATCAGAGCACCTGTATAAACGTGATGAGAAGACTATTTCGAAAGCCTGATAGGTAAAGACTTTCTGAAGTTCGCGGTCGAACTATCCTCTTCACATCACCCTACGAAGGCAACGCACAGAATACCGTAAAACTTAGCACTATCCAGTGTTCGTATTGATGTAGTTACCTCTTTTTTTGTTCCTTGGTTGACAATAGCTGTTTTGGTTAATTCATCTCTCCCTCAGTATCCTGCTGGATACCAAGGCTGGCAGTAGATGCCTTCTAAAATTTCAACCGCGGTTGAAATTCCATATCGAATCGATACCTCCCACGACAAAGTGCGATCCGTGCCAAGATGAACGTCGCCCAAAGTGGCTCGAAGACTACTACTCCGGCAAGCGGGCGCACTGCGTAGCTTGAACGAAAAGCCCCTTCTGTGGCGCAGACCTCCACCGCTAGTGGCTGGAATCCTGGCCAAACAAAAAACAAGACCGGCGTATTCTGCCGGTCTTGAAGATTCTTTCGATTCGCTGCCGATTAGCTCGTCGCTTTGACCGTCTCGGGTCTGGCTCCAGCGTGCACTTCCGTGCCGGTAGCGAGTTCAGCGAACGTGCACTCTTTGTTAGAACATTGAACCTGGTCGCCCCGTTTCAAAGTCTTATATAGAAGAATGCTGTTGCAGGTTGGGCAGGTATTCTTGCCATAAGGTCCACCCGAGATTACTGGTGAGTACCAGTAAGCTGATGTGCACTGGTTTTGCGAATAATTGCTGCAACCGTAAAAGATCTTGCCGCGACGCGACTTCTTCTCAACGATGGCGCCGCCGCATCCTTCACGGGGACACATAACACCGGTCGTCTTAAGGATCGGGCGCTGCTCTTTGCATTCTTCGACGCTGCATGCCAGATAGTCGCCGTAGCGACCATAGCGAATGAGCATGTCGGAGCCACAAGTAGTGCATTTCTCTTCTGATGGTCTATCTTCCGGAACCGGCGTTCCTTCTTTGGTCAAAGCGATTTTGGTTTTGCACTCGGGATAACCGATGCAACCAAGGAATTGACCGAAGCGTGAAGACCTGATCGCCATCTGCAATCCGCATGCGGGGCAGATATGATCTGAGAGAATGATCACCTTGTTCATGTTCTCTTCGGCTTTCTTCAGCGTTTCGCCGAAGGGCTGATAGAACTCTTTGAGCATACCGTGCCAGTCAACTTGGTCTTCTTCGATTTGGTCGAGCTTGGCTTCCATGTTAGCTGTGAAACTCACATCAACAATGTTACCGAAGTGCTCGACCAGAAGCAGGTTAACCGCTTGTCCGAGTTTAGTCGGAGCCAGCGCCTTATTTAAGCGTTCCACGTACTTACGATCGATAATCGTCGTAACCGTCGCGGAATACGTAGATGGGCGGCCAATGCCGAGTTCTTCAAGGGTCTTAACCAGCGTAGCTTCACTGTAACGGGGAGGTGGTTGAGTGAAGTGCTGGTTGGGATCGAGGTCTTTGAGCTTGAGCTCTTCGCTCTTTTTCAACGCAGGCAAGTTCTCGGTGTGCTCTTCTTGAACCTCACCATCTTCGTTCACTTCTTCATCAGTCTCAGCCGGCGTCTTCACCCGGTCGTAGACAATCGTGAATCCTTCGAACTTCTTCTCGGTTGCCGAGGCGCGGAAGACTGCGTCGCCAGCTTCGATTTCGACGCTGGTGGTCTGCAACTTCACTTGCGACATCTGGCTTGCCATGAAGCGTTGCCAGATCAGCTTATAGAGTTTGAACTGATCTGAGGTTAGATACTTTTTGATCTCTTCAGGCATTTTGTCAGGATACGACGGACGAATAGCTTCGTGAGCGTCCTGGATGTTCTTCGCCTTGCGTGTGTACACCCATGGTTTAGCAGGAATGTAGTCCTTGCCGTATTTTGCTTCGATGAACGCACGAGCATCATCCTGCGCTTGTTGCGAAACCCGGGTCGAATCTGTACGCATGTAGGTAATCAAACCTGTTGCGCCATCTGGTCCGAGCTCGACCCCTTCATAGAGTGACTGGGCAATTTGCATGGTCTTCTTAACTGGATAACCTAGTGCGTTAGCGGCTTCCCGTTGAAGAGTCGATGTGATGAACGGCGGTTGCGGTTTACGCTGACTCGATTTCTCGGTCACAGAGCTGACTTTGAAGTCGGCGCCTTCAATCGCCTTAACGATTTGTTTCGCTTCTTTTTCGCTCTCGATTACCATCGTTTGGGCTGTAGCCTTATCGGAAGCGGCGATCACGCGCTTCTCTTTCCACTTGTAGAGTGGCGCAACGAACGATTGTTTTGCCTTAGCCTTGTTCAGACTGGCTTTGATAGACCAGTATTCTTTCGGATCGAAACTGACAACGTCGACTTCGCGCTCGCAAATCAGTCGCACTGCGACGGACTGCACACGACCAGCCGATCTTCCGTTTACTTTTCTCCAGAGCAATGGACTGATTTTGTAGCCCACCAGCCGATCAAGTACACGGCGCGCCTGTTGCGCATCTACCAGTCGCTTGTCGATCTGGCGTGGCGACTTGATCGCAGCCAATACAGCATCCTTGGTGATTTCGTTGAACTCGATTCGGTGCAGCTTGTTCTTTGGCAGTTCAAGCAGCTCCGAAAGGTGCCACGCAATTGCTTCTCCTTCGCGGTCAGGGTCGGGCGCGAGGTAGACTTTCTTCGCTTCCAACGCGGCCTCTCTCAACTCAGCCACTATGGGCTCTTTCTCGCGGAGAATTTCATATTGTGGTTCAAAATTCTTTCTGACGTTCACGCCCAAACGATTCTTTGGCAAATCGCGAACGTGACCGATGCTCGCCTTAACAAGGAATTCTTTCCCAAGAATCTTGCTAATGGTCTTCGCCTTCGCAGGGGACTCTACTATTACTAGGTACTTTTGGCTGTCTTCCACGCTATCTACCTTATATTTTGTCAAGGTGTGTTTTGGGGGATGAGTATATCACGGCATCCAAGATTGAAAAGAAGACCTGATCCCCACAAAGTTCCGAGGCGACATTGGCGAAACGGTCACATAGCTATTGTTTTACTTTAGAGAAAAGAATTTCGGTCGATTTGTTACTTTGAAAATATATATAGAAAGATCTCTATCATTATGTGTTGTCTGAAACAGTTGCCCGGCAAGCGATTAGCTTTGTCAGCAGGTCAGCAGAACGGTTTCCATGGGACTCCATTTTCAGAATTCTCTGGTAATCTCGCGCGTCAGGCCCGTCGTTCATATTTAATGACATATATAGATGGTCGATCGTTTCAAGGTAGTTTGATCCACCGACAAGAAAATATTCTGGCCATTCGATCATAAGAACCGCGCGATTCGATTCGCAAATCTCATCGAACTCGGTCGCCACTAAATCGAGCGAAAGGTTTTCTTCCTGTCGCTCAGCCATTTCCATGACGCGGTAGAAGTCGAAGTGATAGAGCGACAATCGTCCCGAGTGATACTCATTCATCATCGTAAACGTCGGACTGCTTATTACTTCTCGGATTCCGAGCGCCTTTCCGATCGACTGAGTGAGCGTAGTTTTGCCTGCACCAAGATTGCCGGATAGCGCGATCACGGTACCGCCGACAACCGCGTCAGCAATATCGCGCCCCAACGCGAGCGTGGCTTCGACATCGTCGAGCAGCAGTTTCGCTTTTGTTGATGGCATCAGTCTAGTGTCAATCAGTTTAGTAAGTAGTCTCGGCCCAGGATCGGTTTATGAGTTTTGACCCGGAAAATCCCAGGTGGGGTACCTCCTAGACACATTCCCGTTTCCTAATCCTTGCGTGCTATTCAAGTAGCAATATGCTCTATCTGTAGTTAACTTCCAAGTCGCCTTAGTCGTTCACACAAGGGGCAAAGGTATACGTCTGTGTTTCGAGCTAGCGCCCCATATACTCGATACAATAGGACAAAACTTTTATGCGTCATCCCAGACCGAGACTATTTTGATCATAAAAAACCCCACAGCCACTGTCAATTGATTTTCGGAAATAGTCTAAACTGTAACAATTAGAGCTGTCACGCTGCTTTCCGCACAGCACCGCATACGGTGCCAGACTGTTGTTCAGAAAAAGCGAATTGCTTAAAAACGTTACTAATCGATAACCGAACCACTCACTTCCAGCCGCTTATGTTGCGGCATTTTGAAAGGTTCCTCATGGCTTGGCGCATTATAATCGAACCCACGATCCAACATCCGAACTACGCTGGAGTGTGCTTCAGGAATGGGATACTTGGGTTTGAACGATGAATAATTTCTGACATACAAACCAGTGCCGATCGGACTGAGCAGTATGCCTGAACGGCTGCTTGGTTGCTGAAGTTGTGTCTCGAGAGCATCTGCTACCGAGTCCAAATCGTTCTCGCGATCCATATACCACTTCTTATATTCGCTGGACTTCTCGTGCGAGATCGATAACTCGAGCTCCGCCCGGGCATCAGCTTCTCGACGAATCTGATCGGCTCGGTTTTTCACTACTTCCTGCAACGTCGGACTGAGCTTCCAGCTCGGAACGCCCCTTCCACGGGGGTTTCCAGCGCTGTCGTAAAGGGTCGGTCCTTCGTAAAGTTCTTTGATCTGTTCTTCAGCATCGGCTTTGATCCGATTAGCCTTATCCTGACCAGTCTTCACGACATTGTCCGAAATATAGTCGACATACTGTTTCTTGCGCGCCTTTTCGTCGGCTGTCTGGCGCCGAATCATTGCCGTCGCGTTGTTCAAATGATGCTCACGAACTGTTTGAACTTTGGGCTCAGGCTTGTTCTCAACAGTTTCTTCCGGCTCAACCTCAGCTTCTGTTGCTGCCGTTTCTTCCACACCGGAAGTCCTGCCTGATTGTTTTGCCGACCAAACTTTATTCTGCGGCGAACCTTCTTTAAACATGGGAACCGGCTTAGCATGAGCTTTCAGCCGAACATCGGGCAGCGAGACTTTGTAAGTCAGCAATGCCTGTCGACAAAATCCCGAGACCGGACCAAATGAATCCAGTTCGTAAGATCGCTTGTACTCTGTGATCGCATCAGCATGTCTATGACAATGAACAAAACAATTGGCCATGTAATAATGCAACATAGCGTTTTTAGGCTCGAGCTCAAGAGCCTTTCTCAGATGATGAGCGGCCAATGCATAGTGTTTATGTTTGAAATAATAAACACCCTTACCATGCTCACTCACGTTGGCAGGCAACACAGCCCCGCTCGCTTTTACAGTCCGACTAACCGGGGACGTGGTGGTATGCTTCACAGACCCGCTCGTGTTTGAGTTCAACGCAGGCTCGCCAGCCACCATAGCGGATGCAGGCTGTTGAACCAGCATCAGTGCTAAGGAGAACAGAACATAGCGTCGCATGTCTTTGTCAGACTCCGAGTGTCCTGCCTCTATTCTAATCCTCAACGACCGTCTTGCACACCCGGTTCAGTTAATCGCAAAACACTGAAGCGAGGATCGGGCAACACTTTCTTAGGTTTATATGACTTGTAATTGCGGACGTAGAGCCCGGTCCCACCTGCGTCCAGATCGAATCCGAAATCGGACGGCCGGTCCGTGAGCTGGTCTTTCAAATTGAACGCAGTGCGGTCGAGCTCCATCTGCCGCTCCTTTGCCCATTCCGCATGCTGTGCGGCCTTCTCTTTGGCGAGCGCCTGCTCCAACTTCACCTTCTCGTCTGCCTCACGCTGAATGCGTTTAGCCATTGCTTCAAGGTCCGAACTGTCCGTCCTCGATCGCGAAGATTTACTCGAGACCACACGACTGGCATAGAGGTTAGCGATGTCGCTCTCAGCGTTGCGCTGAATCTCACGCGCTCGCCAATCCGCGGCATTCTCAGCGGTCTTGCCGAGCCTGGAAGCGAACTGCTGATGGCGCGCCTTTTCAAATTGCGCTTGCTTGTTGATCACGTCAATTGCCGTGTCTAGCTTGCTGGGTGGTGGTGGCGGAATGTACTCATCACTGCGAGGGCTGGCATCCTCAGCGAATGTAGTTTGTTTGTAAGCAGCCAATGCTTGTCTGCAAAACTTTGAAACTGAACTTGTTGGGCCTAGACGCAGTGATGCTTTGTACTCCGCAATGGCGTCCACATGCTTGTCCGTGCTGGCGAGGAGATTCGCCAACAAATAATGCGGCATCGGATCCATAGGATTAGTCAACGCAGCGCGACGATAAGCGACTTCGGCCGCGTCAAAACGCTTTTCCTTATACTCTCGCCGGCCAAGCTCTAGGTAACGTGCCGCTACGCTCTGATTCGTCATCAGCTCCGCAGCTTCCACTGAGATTGGTATCGAGAGAGAGAGACCTATTAATGTCGCAAGGATAAGCGTTTTCATGCCAGATACCCGATTCAGTAAGAAGGTCCAGGAATAGTTGCGGGTTCAAAAGCTTTCGATGGTATTAGCATCGAGAATCGACAGTTTGCTCCTAAAAACTTGGTGAAAGAACTGGACGCTTTACAGACTATATTGTTCCCCTCATAGGAGAATTTTCCAACAATTACTGAAATCGGAGCCTGTTAAACTGGTATGGTACAGGGAAAGTTGTGACCGAGACGCAATATGCGAATCTACTTTCAAAATCACAAAACAACCACAACGGCAGCGGCAATACTAGTCGCTCTGTCCGTGCTATTGCCGTCGGATGCGGGAGCAACGGCGACATTGGACAACGAATTTAGCGAAACGCGTCCTCCCGCAGTAGCACCTCTGGTGGTATCACCCCGTAAAACACCGCCAGGTGCAGAACCGCTGGAAGAAACTGAATCCATACCGGATTCCAGAGCCGGTTTCATTCCGTCGGGATTACCCGTTGATCGTTCGAATTCGCCTGCGACTGCAGGACAGCCGACCTATTCCATTCGCTTACCTCTTGGTGTATCAGGCTCAACCATGCCGAAATTAGATATCGGCAAACCAACCGCGCCGCCATCCGGAGCATACATGCCC
>CAZRMH010000142.1:0-17921 GCA_964600935.1 uncultured Candidatus Obscuribacterales bacterium | reverse complement strand
TGGACTGTTTCTAGAGTCTTATACAACTTCAATAATGACAACACCTTATTGCTTCGCCCAAGCACTTGTATACTGGTTGGCGCTGGCACCTTTCCAGGTTTCCCATGATCTTCAGTAGTTTGCAATACCTTTTCTTCCTGCCACTGGTAGTGCTCCTGTATTGGCGCACCAAGGGTAGTGTCAGGATGTGGCTGCTTATTCTAGCGAGCTATTACTTCTATATGAGCTGGATGCCTATCTACGGCATTTTGCTTCTGGCGATGACCGGCATCAACTGGGTGTTGGGCAATGTATTGTATGCATCGCTGCAGAAACCAGAAGGCAAACGGTCGCTCGAGACGAGGATGATTCTCGGCCTTGGACTGGCAATTAACCTCGGAAGTCTTTTCTATTACAAGTACACTAATTTCGCCCTCCAAACTTTGGGCGGACTCTACAACTACTGTGCTGAGCTTCTTGGTGCCGCCACCCCTGCGGTTTTGCACCTGCAACCCTGGGACGTACCAGTATTCGAAATCCTCTTGCCGCTGGCGATTTCGTTCTTCGTCTTTGAATTCGTCCACTATCTGGTGGATATCTATAGAGGCGATAAACCGACGAAATCGTTCACACATTTTATGGTTTTCTCAGCTTTCTTTCCTTCTCAAATCGCTGGTCCAATCAAGCGCTACCAGGAATTTGTCCTGCAACTGATCACTCCGGAAAAACTGACTTCCACCCTTGCTATCGAAGGCATCGGATTGTTCATTCAAGGTCTGTTCAAGAAGGTGGCAATCGCCGACCCCATTGGTTCCTTAATCTTCCCGTTTTACGGTCAAATGGCTCCAATCAGCAGTCCCGACGCCTGGCTAGTTGCTGCCGGATTTGCCATCCAAGTTTATTGCGACTTCTCAGCCTACACCGACATGGGACGCGGTTCAGCGATGTTGCTGGGGATTCGACTCCCAGAAAATTTCCAGCTGCCATATCTCGCCAAAGACATCGCGGACTTTTGGCGGCGCTGGCATATGTCTCTCTCTTTCTGGCTCAGAGACTACGTTTACCTGCCTAGCGGCGGCGCGAAAAAGGATCGTCTGCGCAACTGGAGTGCTTTGTTTATCACGATGGTTGTCTGCGGAGTCTGGCATGGCGTGGGCTGGCACTACATAATATTCGGCGCGATTCAGGGCATTGGAATGATCATTCATAAGGAATGGCGAACCTTCGTGCGCCGAACTGCAGGTTTAGAAAAAGCTCTAAACAACGTGCCCATGCACATTCTCAATCATGCAATGGTCGTTCTATTTTTGCTACTCACATTCATAATTTTCAGAGCACCAACGATGTCGCGCGCGTTCAATGTCCTTGCCGGTCTGGTGAGACCTGGCGAATGCACACTCTGGGAGCCAATCTTGAAAGCCGGGTTGATTCCAATTATGGGCGTTTATGTTTTGGCGTGGCTATTTACAGAACTGGCGAAGAGGTATCCGGAGCCGTTCAGCTTCATTAGAAACCCGAATCTGGGATACGCATTTCCATTCAAGATGGCGACCTGGACCGCTGCAGTCATACTGACCATTGCAGCAAGACCTATGGCTGCCGTTCCTTTTCTCTATTTCCAATTTTGACCAGGTGAGGACTGAGCATGCAGGCACGAACAAGAACAACAGCACGGAAACGTCCGACCAGTGAACGCGAACGATTAGACGAACGAGAACGTTTAGAGAAAAATCGCAAACGCATCAACAATCCAAATGTCAATCTGACAATAATCAAACCGCACACACTAAACCCCAGACAACGCAGCCTCAGCCCCAATAAACAGGTTTAGTCAATTCCTTTAGATGTAGAAACCCAGGAGACTTTTGATGGTTGTCTCGGCACCAGATAAAACTAGCGAAGAAGTGAATCAAGAGCAGGACCCAACGCCCAAGCGGCGCAATTGGGTGGCATTGATTCTGGTCTGCCTGGCTCTGCAGCTAGCCGCGCTGCTTGTCACTGAAGGCGTGCTCTATGTCGCTGGTTTGGGCGAGGAAGAAATCTTCGCCTTCGATAAAGATCTCGGCACGAAGCACATGACCAATAAGCGCGTCACCTGGCGCAGCGAGGGTTTTGGATATTCCTATTTTGATGCCAATGGCATGCAAGACGAAAATTTGACGGTAGCAAAACCAGCCAATACATATCGCGTAGCAGTGCTTGGAGACTCGTTCGTCGAAGGCATACAGGTGCATGGCAAAGACAGATTCACGCGTTTACTCAACAAAGCCGTCAAACTCGCCGACGGCAAACAAATTCAAGTCATAAACTTTGGAACATCCGGTTATTCAACTGCTCAAGAGTATGTTCTATTAAAGAAAATGGTTTACCAATACTCACCGGATATGGTGCTGCTCTGCTACAACAGTCGCGACATTTTTGAAAACTGGTCGCCGGCCGATGCCACATTGACGAACGTCCGCCCGGTAGCTCTGTGCCTTCCAGGTCAGCCCCTTGTGGTCAACAATTCGTCGATCTTAGAATGGATGAAATCCCCGCGAGCCAAGTTTCTCATGAGCATTACCTGGATTAGGCAGAACAGCCGGATTTGGGGCTTGATCTCAGCTGCTGAAACCGAGATGAGTTTCAACAACAAAACCTATAAGACGATCATGGATTTGCTGACGCGTCCGAAGAAAACGATCGTTCGTCTCTGGGGCGAATGGTCACAACCAGGTTTCTGGGACATTCAAAAGCTGCTTCCAGCGAGTTCCTCAGGTCCATCATTTCATATTCAATTCTTTGAAGGCAAGGATCCGAATGCGCAGGTCAATAAGAAAGCCAGCGCTCAGAAGAAGAAAAGACAGATGCAAGAACTCGGCGTCGGTCAAATAGCATCTCCAGCAAAGCAGCCGAAAGCTTCATCAGCAGCGCCTGTCGCGAAAGCGGCTCCACCGACTGAGGGCGAACGCAACTACATCAATTTGATGAGTCGCACTCTGGACGCACTCGTCACCGACATGGACGCGCAGTGCAAAGAGCGCAAGATCAAATTCGCAGTCGTCTCCATGCCAGCCAGAATCGAAGTCTACCCTTACGCCGGCGTCGAAAAAACAATGTATGGACTGGACTATCCCGGTGAAATCGAAATCGTACGCAAGTCATGCCAGAATCGAAACATTCCATTCCTGGACATCTTAAAACCGGCTGTTCAACAGCCTGAAGCAAAACGGAAAGCGATGTACTACGCACTACACCTCGCGCCTCCAGGACACAAATTTATTGCGGATCAACTCACACCATTTCTCGAGAAGGAGTGCGTAGAAAAAAGTGGCAGATGAAGTAAGAAACGCCTGGAAAGGCATTAGAACGCCGCCTGCGCAAGCCGAGAAACTGGAAGAACAGTTGCTCGACGATATCAGCAATCTCGAAATTCGTTGCAAGCTTCTAGGCTATTACAGCAGTAATCGGTTTACCGATCCTGTCGGTCTTCAAAAGTTCCATGAACATGTGCTATTCACGATTCGAACGTTTCCCGAAAATAAAATCTGCGGCACTCGATATACCCATATTGACCGCACCATGGATGGTGACACAGCCTACCAGAGCGCAAAGCACGCATGGTTAGAGCAAGTTCGCGACAACCCCTCTAACGCAATCATCCTGACGCATGCGGCCGAATTTTTTGCCCGCGAAGAACAGCCTGTCTCTAACGAACTTTATGCAAAACTTTCGGCTATAAAATCAGCTAGCTAAGCCGGATTCTAAGACTCAAGGGATTTTCTAAAGACTTTCCTCGACAGGTTTCAACCACCTGCGTTCTCTTCTAACTCGCCAATCTTCTAACTCTCAGCATTACTCTCTGTATGAGATTCTTCACACTATTGGAGCTGCATTTCAAGAGATGCACATCGTTGTACACATTCCCCCATTTCCCTTGACGGAGCGCAAAGCCGATTGATAGAATTATTTTCCGGTTTAAATGTGGATCCGTAGCTCAGTCGGTAGAGCACTCGGCTTTTAACCGATTGGTCCTGCGTTCGAGTCGCAGCGGATCCACTCCTTCTCTTACTATCGACGAATCTCAAAAGTGGTGCCTGTTTGCTACAGAGCACTATTGCGCGAGTGCAATAAAGCAACGGCTTCGCCCTGAAACGGTTTGAACACTGGAAGCCAGCTAATGTTGACTGGATAGCTTCAATCCAACCAGACCTATCAATACAAGCAGCACGCTGATGATTCGAAAAGGCGTTGCGGGCTCCTCGAAAAACGCTATGCCCACGACGAAGGCACCGACAATCCCGATGCCGGTCCACGCCGCATACGCGGTGCCCATTGGAATTTCCCGCATCGCAAAGGCGAGCAAGCCCATACTGAGAAAAATCGCCAGCACTGTTCCAATCACAAGAAACGGACGAGAAAATCCGACATTGAGTTTCAAACCCACTGTCCAAGCGATTTCAAAGAGACCAGCCAGAACAACAATTAGCCACGACATTGCACACCTGCTCTTTCGGGCCGTCCCGCGCGATTCACAGAGTCAAGTCGTCCTGACTAAATATGATTATGCGACAAACAGAGCACGCCAAGCACACCAGGTGCATCTCTGTAAACGCATTCTTTATGTATGAGCTGAACAGGCTAAAACTGAGCCCCTTACCAGGGGAAATTGTATCTGGCAAACAGTGGAACACCACCAGTTGTCAGCCCTTGCCTGAAGTCGATTACGCCAATCTGCACACCACGATCCTCGAAAGATTGTGGATATAGATATAACGATGCAGAAAACTGAGTGACCTTTCCATGCTTGGTCGCGCCAGGTCCGAGGTGGAAAACCACCTCAACGCCCCTTGGTGACCGAACCGGCTCTGCCAGTTCAAAATATTTTTCAAGAATGAAGTCTTCACCGTAGGGAGGCGGCTCGCCGTAGTCGATCGGATCGTCGTGCGTCGTCCATTGCCAGAGAATCTGGTCCGAACCAGCCTTCTTCAAATTGACGTTGAGGCGCGGGAACCAGTTATCATCACTTTGCGACTCGCGGAAAACACTCAACCGACCGCGCGTGAGCGCCGGTCTGTCAATGAGCATTTGCCGTCCCTGTGCATCGATCTCATCCATTCGTGAGGACTCCTTCAACCGGCTTGCGATCTAAATCGAGAGAGAACAAGGATAGCACTGTCTCGATGATATGTGGAGAAGCAAGCGCATAGCCTCTTAACGGTTCTGTCTGCAATTTCCATTTGTAGCAAATCGACTTCAGGTTTGCAGAATCCGTTGCAAATTGTGCAAACGATTGTGATTGCGTTTGCAAAAAATAGCGGATAATTGTTAGCCATGTCTGAAATGAAGAAACTCAATTTTCCAACCCGCTACTCAATCGGCAGCGTCTATTTGGCGCCGGCAAAACAACCAGAATCCTGGGAGCTGCTGCAGGTTCCGCAGGGTCTGGTCACCAAGCCAGAGAATCAGCCGATCAACTGGGATTGGCTTGATGAAGCGCGCGGCACGCTGTCAATTCCCAGCGACACCAAAGTCAAGCTCAAGATCAACAACAGCGCCAGCACTCGACTCGACTGCCTGGTCGATCTTCCGGATGATAGTATCCACACGCTCGACGTCAGCAGAACGGGTGTGACGGACGAATCCATCCCTCTGATTATGCATTTGAATAAATTGCAGGTGCTAGAACTGGCTTACACAGCCATTTCGGACGAGGGCGCCATGCTGTTTTCGCAACTGCATGACCTCCACACTCTCGGTTTGACTCACACCGCAATCACAAATACTGGTCTGAGCGAAATTGCCAAGCTCACGAATTTGAGAGAACTCTGGTTAAACGGAACGCTAATTGATGACGAAGGCATGGCTCATGTACGGCAACTAAACCGGCTGGTTTTGCTCGGTTTGAGCAGCACGCGCGTAACCAGTGAAGGACTAGAGGAACTTTATAACTTAAAAGGATTGCTTCGCCTCTACATGTTCAACACGGCTCTTGACGAGAAGACAGCCAATCAATTCAGAGAGAATTTGAAACAGTGCCGGGTTAAATGGAAGCGTCCAGCCGCTCAGCGCCCCGAGTTTATGTTCGCTGACGAAGCAAGCTTGTCGCTCGACGACGAGTTCGACCTAGACCCCGAACACGATCTCGAAAATGGAACTAATGGCAAACGCACTCGCGTCAAGCCAATGACCGACGAAAGATTTTGGCAATTGGTTGATTTATTCGATTGGGACGAAGAAGGCAATGACACCATGGTTATCGAACCAACGGTGGATGCGCTTTCCGCCCTGACCGACGAAGACATATGCGGATTCCAAGAAACCCTGCACAACAAACTTTTCGAACTCGATGCAGAAAAATTCGCAAGACATATCGGTCGCGAGTCGTATCGCAGTCAGCAAGAGTATTTTTCCAAGAGCTGGTATTTAAACGTTAGATGTTGCGCGATCGCCAATGGCGAAGACCTTTTTGACGACATCATCGACACTCCGGAAAACATGCCGAAAGACCTGGGTTTCCGGGCAATCTGCCGGGTCGCTCCTGAAGCCTATTTCAGAAAAACCGGACAAAAACTAACCTATTCGCCAACCAAATCCAGCGAGACTTTCAGCAACAAAGCCGGTTGGCCGGGTTTGTTGGAAACGAAGTCCTGATATCTCGTTCAAAACCTGACAAGTGTTTCAACACCTGTGCACACTTCACCACTAATGATGAGCCCATGGCAAGCCACTAAATATGGTGCCGTCCACACCAGAGAGGGAAAAGTGAAAAAGCTCGGAGCGGAAAAGAAACCTGATTCTCTTGCCACGTTCAGCAAGGCGCAGACTACTGAGATGCTAAACGCTCTTGGACAAGCAGATAAGAAATTGAAAGCACTAATGGCAAAAGTCGATGGTGGTTTCAGTCTAAAGATCAAAGAAGCGCACTCACCTTTCGAAGCGATTACCGAAGCAATTATCTATCAACAACTGACTGGCAAAGCGGCTGCAACAATCCTTGGAAGATTTAAAGCCCTGTTTGGTGAGTCACCCTTTCCAACACCAAAACAAATAATCGAAACGCCAGAAACAGAACTGCGCTCCGCTGGTCTATCCCGAGCAAAAATCGTCGCCATCAAAGATCTGGCCGATAAAACACTGTCCGGAAAAATTCCGACAATCGAAGAAGTGGACAAGCTCACTGATGACGAAATCGTCCGAGCGCTTACCGCAGTAAAAGGCGTCGGCACCTGGACTGCGCACATGTTCCTGATCTTCCGCCTGGGCAGACCAGATGTGATGCCCTCCGGCGACTATGGGGTTCGAAAAGGCTTTGCCATCATATATGGTGACGGTGTCACACTCCCAACGCCAACGGAACTTGAAGCTTTCGCAGAAACCTGGCGTCCCTTCCGCAGCGTCGCCAGCTGGTATATGTGGCGAGCCATCGAGGTTAATCGCGCCAATTACGTGCCGGAGAACAAAACAATAACGAAAAAGGTGGTTGCCAGAGATTCAACCGCCTCGAAGAAACAGTTAAAAAATCCGTCTCAAAAAAGACTTCCAGCCAATAAGATGTTAAATCGAAAGTAATATGAGAATAGGTAGGCAAACTCGGGCAGTGATTGAATATTCCGACCTCAGACATGATAAGTTTAGAAACTAAGATGAGACTGAAGTATTTACTGTTCACTGCCTTGTCGTTGGTCTTTTGGGTCAACTCAAGCCTCGCACTGCCAGCCCCGGCACAAGATGATGACGGTGGCACGGATTCCGGTGGGCAGGTTGCGCCGAAAAAACTGATTGCCACCGCCAATGTGACATGGTGGTTCCACTCGGCTCTGGGATATCACCCAGCCGTGCTGATGCGGATTGAGAACGCGAGCGGTCAGCGCATTGACGGGGCCGTAATTAAGTTTCAAGCCCGGTTCACCAATCTTCGTGACGGCTACGTCAACGTAGCGAGGGATGAAGTTCGAACCAACTTGGAACCTGGCCGACAGATTATCAAGTTCCTCTATGCTCCCCGAGCATTCGAACTGCCGATAGATCAGAACGCATGGCCGAAAATGGAATGCAAAGTGATGTGCAAAATAGGCGACGACGATGATGCGCCAACACAAACATTGATCATTACGAAGCTCAACCCAATGACCATGAGTTACGACGACGCCACCAATACCCTGACAAAGTTGCCTGACATCAGAGTCGGCAGACAGAAATCCACATTCCCATCGACAGATCCACCTCGAGCAGAGAAGCCTCTCATCGCGATGGCCGGTTCTCTGAACGGCAAATCAGACAAGCCCAAAGTAACGATGACTCAGTTTTTAAGCTCATCTTCGATACCAGGACTTGGCGACGACTTTTATAGTTTCGAGAAAAAATACGGCATGCCGGCGGAATACGATTCCGGCAAAGAAGGCATGTACGCTCGATACCAGAGCCAATCGCCGGAGATGTCGCTCATCGTATCGTCCCGCGGTCAGACCGGCAAAGCAGACCTGATCGTGGCGACTGTGCCACCAAGTCAGATCAAGGGCGAAGGACAGGTCACAGAACTCGCCAAAGCAATCTCCGGAAAATTCCGAAGCGAGGCGATCACCGCGCCGACGCACTCCGTTCGTTACCTACCTAACGCCAGACTGGAGTTCGGTTCACTCAACGCCAAAAACTATCGGTGCATGTATTTCGTTCCAGGTGACGCGCCGGGATCGCATAGCAATGCATTTATAGTAGTTGTTACAAGATTACCTGGAAATATTTTGAATGTTTTGCGCTCAGAAGTTCCGAGGTCAAAACTTTTGAAATTCTTGACGCCGATGATCGGAATAGAGTAAACCGGGCACCTGTTTTACTTCCCAGCGTTTTAAACTGCTCTGCCGCCACCCTCGTGACCGTCATTTCCGAAATGATTAATACAATTTTTGCGGTTTACCCCAACCTCATCAACGTTTCCTGAAATTGAATGTATTAACGATAAGACCTAAAGCCGGTAAGATACCGAAAGAATATTCTATGGAGTATTTTTCTGACTTAGCAGCAAGGCGTGGTGAGAACTCTCAAAAGTGCTGCATTACTTATCGAGTGGACAAACACGAGGTGCCCGATGCCGGTAAAATTGCCTGAGAAAACAGCTCCGACCAGAGCACCGGAACCAACTAAGGCTCACACACCATTTTCAATGATCGATCGGATTCCCGTAAAACTCGTACTGATGCTCGCCGCGCCCTACCTCGCGGGAGAAAGCCCTGAAGCCGCTATTCAGTTGGCTCACAAACTACACAACAAAGACAAATACACGTCGACGCTGGATATCCTCGGCGAAGATATGGAATCGGCAGCGGACTGCGATGCTTCCGTCGAAGCCTACAAAAATTTGGTGGACCTGATCATCAGCAATCCACTGCCGGTATCGAGCAGGCAAGAACAGATTACGATTTCTTTTAAACCGTCGATGTTCAGCACGAGCGCTCCAAAGGGAACTGGTTTTTCTGATCCGAATCTCGATAAAGCTTTCGACCGCATCAAACAAGTTACCGATTACGCCAAACGGCTCGGAGTCAACGTCACACTGGAAGCCGAAGATCATCGTTGGACAGACTTCCACCTCGACACCTATTTCGAATTGATCAATCAGGGTTACAGCAATCTTGGAACAGTGCTCCAATCAAGATTGTTCAGAACCGCAGATGATATCAAAAGATTCGACGACAGAATGCGAACAAGGTTGGTCATTGGCATCTACAACGAACCAAACGACATAGCCCACACGCATAAACCAGTCATGAAAGATCTGGTCGTTTCATACGCACAAGAATTGCTAGCTCGTGGAACGTACGTCGAAATCGCAACCCACGATGTCGATTGCCTCAACAACTTCTTTGGAAACGTAGTGCTGCCCGGCAAGATCTCACGCAGCCGTTTCGAAACTCAGTATCTGCATGGTGTTCCTCGCGACGAAATTCAACACGGATTGATCAACGGAACATATTTCACTAAAGCCAACTTCCCGCACGCGAGTGCAGAAGAGTTGCAAGAACTTTCATCAGCCGGTGTGGTCGTCAGAAAGTATCTCCCATTCGGCGAAGGTCACGTTTCCGGCGCCTACTGCCGCCGTCGTCTAAAAGAAAATCCAAACATGGCCGTCTACGGAATCAAGAACTTCCTCGGACTCCACTAAAACAAGGTCCGGTTCAAACCGAACTCGCCCCGTGGCAAAACATCGCCTATAGCCAAATCCTGGGAGAGCCAGCTTCTAACCCACGACAGAAGACGCGCTCGTTTGCTTTTTCACTAGTGCCGAGAACCCGAGATTCGCGGACGCGTAGAACACTGCCACCAAAATCAACAGCGCAGAAATTCCCGTGCATTGAGCAATCAAAGCAAACGCCATCGCGCCAAGCGCATTGCTCGCGCAGCTTACACCCCACATCCAGGCGACAACATCACCACGAGCGCCCTTCAATTGAGTCATCGCAAGAGACACGGGCATACCCGTGACGATCGATGTCGCATAAGTCAGCAACGCGGTAATCGCAATCCGTCCTTCAACGGGAAGCGGCATCAATGCAGGAATCAGCTTCGGCAATCCAAAATATAATGCGAGAAACACGACAGGCAGAGCTGCAGCCAAGATCAAAAACAGTTTTGAGGTAACTTTCAATCTCTGACTGATACCACTTCCGGTGGCATACCCACCGAGTACGCAAACAAGAACGACAGCCAGAGAGTAGATCGGTCCGCCGACGAAGATGCTGAATAGCTGAATAATGCAAGTTTCGTACAACAGGAAAGCGAATCCGGCGAGCGCGAAACAGGCGCCGAAACCAAGCATTTCTTTCGACAAATCACCTTTCTTGACTCGACTCAAAGGCAACAGAAACAGCGCAATGGAGCCAATTAAGACGATTAAAACAAATGCCAGGGGGGTCGACGAAAATAATGACGGTACGAAGAAATCATCGCTCTTATCAAATTTGTAGAAAAACGGTTTGTCATCATTTACAGGAAAGTAGTTTCTAGCATAACTATCTAGAATTTTCTTCCGCTCATCCTTGCCCAGAAAGCCAATCTCCGAATACACCTTCTCGGACGGAGTAATTCCTGGCGCATCCGAGTTGTGTCGATAAGGATCAAAAATCAAGTCATATTTCTGCGCTGCGACCCAGGCGCGAATCGGCTCCATCTCAGCTTCGGTAAACGGAGTAGTCTTCATCATCTCGTCGGTCCAGCCACCATGACCAACTACCACGATACATTTGCCGGGCTCTTGAACACCGATGGAATCGAGATAATCCAGGTAGGTAACGAACATGCGAACTGACGGACCAGCGGGCTCGGTGCGCCAGTGCGTGAGAGACAAGATACCGTTCGGTTTCAAAATGCGTACATAATCTTTGACGGCATCCGCAGTATACAAATAGTTCTCAACCATCGACAAGGCACCGCTTGTGATGGCAGTCAATGTATCGACACAGGTCGCTTGAACCAAATCAAAGGTTCCTGCCGGCATGGTCGAAGCAAAGTGACGACCTTCAGTATTGTGAATGACGATTTCAGTTTGATCGGTGCTCCGCAACCAGGGCTGATAAAGCTCGGCTTCTGAATCGCCCTGCCCAAGGAGAACATGCTTATAGGTGGAGGGGTTGAGTTCGACGGCGTCTACGCGTTTTGCTCCAAAGTACTTTCCAATCAGAATATCAATGCCACCACCAGGACCAATAATCATGCTGCGCTGAATATGCGGATTAGCAATGTAAGGAGCCGCCCACAGAAACTTCCCGATATTGGGATCCTTTAACAGGTCTCCATTGCACTTCAACTGCCGCGTCGGAGCACTTCCATCAACCAGAACGAAGCGGCATGAGACGGGAGTCTTCGTATCATCGAAATCTTTCGTCTGACCGGTGTTGGTAACGTCCACACGTGTGACAACGTTCCAATAAGTCGCGTTTATTCCATTTAAGTCTTTGCGAACTAGATCATGCCACTGTACATTTCGATTCGTGCGAATGTCGAAACCGTATTGCTGAGTCGCCCATTGCGGGTACCAGAGAATTAGAGCAGCAGCCGCGGCGAACGATAAACTCGGTATCAAAAGCGGTGACTTATTGGTACCTACTTTTCCATAGCAGAAGTAACCGACCATTCCTAATGCCGAGGCCGCAAGAACAGTCCCATAGCCGCCCAAGTACTCGAGTGAGAAAGAACAGAGAAGCGCTCCAACTGCGGCGGCCAGCAGATCGAAAAAATAGATTTTTGCTGCCGAGCGGGTACTAATTACCAGAGTGCAACTAACACAAAGTCCAGCGAAAAAGAACGGGATCGCGAACATCATAAAATAGAGCGCGACCGGAGCGGTGTAGAGAAACATGTAACCGGGCAACTCCGCCGCCGTCGTGGGAGCAGCCGCTTTATATGGATCGAATGGCAGCCAACAAAAAAGCACCGTCACGATGATCAAACTGATCGCATACAACCATGCCGACTTCGCGACAACACTCCACGGATCCGGATGCTCTTTTCCAAATCGTTTCGGAAATAAATGCACGCACGTGCCAGCCAGTCCAGCGCTCAGAATCACAGTGCTGATGATCGCGTAAACAAAGTGATAGTAGACCTTGTAACTGACAAACTTGGTCAAACACACTTCAACGAGAATCGAGGACGCCACAATCGCACATAATCCGGCGATTACCCAATTACTTTCTCGACTGCCTTTAGCTGCGACCGTGCTGTCTAAAGATGTCATTCAAGAGCCTCGTTGGAGTTTCATTGTCTTCGCGTTAGCCCTTCGGGAATTCACGCACACTAGGGCAACCAAAAGTCGGAATGGACGTGCCACCACATGTAGTGCAGTGTGCGACCGTAAGCTCAGACACGGACTGTTTATCACTATGCGCGGCATCCTCAAAAGTAATCATTACTCAAACCCCAACGGCAATTTCGACAGGATCGAATTGAGATATCTCACAATCATCACTACTGCCGTCTTCATGCACGAGACATGAAAAATCGACTTGATTGTCGAGCGCTGTCATCGGATAGTGCCAGACGCCCGGTTTATAACTGATTCCCTGAGGATTGGTAACTTCAAACGCTTTCAAGGTCGTCAAGTCTGGTTTATCACCGCCCAGACTGACAATGACAATAAACCGCGCTGCGCTGCTCATGGGCAAAAAAACTTGCGTCGAAAATTCATGCCGCTCGAGAAGTTTGATTTCGAGAGGCAACTTCTCGAGCGGTGAACAACGGAATACGCACAAATTCAGCTTGGCGCGATCCGGTCTTAAATTGACAACATCGGATAGAAAGTTGAAGCGCTTCGCCGTTTTCATGTTCGCATAGTTAAACGGCAACGCCTCGTCGGCAGCAATCAGATCGCCATAAGGCGCGTAAGCCTCCCGACTGATGGGCTCGATTAGAAACGTGCTTCTAGTCACTCTTTGCTAGTGACTACTCTTTACTGCCGATCAAAATGATGTTGGAACCCACTTGATATGCATAACCATTCTTAGGATTCTTCACTTTGCCGTTGCAATAAAATCCGGTAGAACCGGTTTTAAATTCTCTGTGGTCAGCGATCAGACTGCCCCAGACTTCGCCATCTTTAGTTTTGAACTCGACAATCAAGCTTTGTGGCGCGTCTGCGTCTACCTTCTTGGCCATTTAATACTTCCTCCAAAATCGTATCCGTAAGTTTATAGTCTCGCGAAACAAATTCACAAGTTCTCTTTCAAGAGAAATATGTATCTTGCTCGGAATAAACCCTTTGATTTGCCTGAAACTCAACCTTTGCATATCCCATTGCAGCCATAACTACTATCGTTGTCGACTAGAAAGAGGCATTATTTGTTGAAGAAATTATCTCCATTTTTAATGCACCCCATTAATTAAGGTGTATAAATGTCCTTCAAAACCCGTGTGAAGTCCGGTGGATTTCATGCGAGCTGGTTTCCAATGGTTTGACGGCGGATCGGATGACGGAGATTCACATGACCCAGGCAGTTGGACAGATTGAAGTTCATGGCAAGCTCCACGAGGGCTTCAAAGAGATCCTCAGCCCCGAGGCACTCGCATTCGTAGCCGATTTGCAGACGCGCTTCAACCCGACGCGTGAAGAATTGCTCGCCAAGAGAGTCGAGCGTCAGAAGGAAATTAATCAGGGCAAGTATCCGGATTTTCTTGCCGAAACCAAATCAATTCGCGAGAGCGATTGGCAGGTTGCGGCCGCGCCACAAGACTTGCTCGATCGCCGCGTCGAAATAACTGGACCGGTAGAAGCGAAGATGATGATCAATGCTCTCAATTCCGGAGCATATGTTTTCATGGCTGACATCGAAGATTCGCTGTCTCCGACATGGAGAAACGTAATTGATGGACAAATCAATCTGAAAAAGGCAGTCAGAAAGACGCTGACGTTTCAAAATCCTGATGGCAAATCTTATAAGTTAAACGAAAAGCTGGCGACGCTTCTGGTTCGTCCGCGCGGTTGGCACCTAGTGGAAAACAACATACTTGTCGGCGGAGTGCCGGTTTCAGCCAGCCTGTTAGATTTCGGTTTATACTTCTTCCACAATGCAGAAGAACTAGGCAAGCGCGGGTCCGGTCCATACTTCTATCTTCCGAAGATGGAGAGTCACCTTGAAGCACGGCTCTGGAACGATGTCTTCAACTACGCGCAAGATGCCTTAAGCATTCCTCGAGGCACCATTCGCGCCACCGTTTTGATTGAAACGATTCTAGCTTCATTCGAGATGGAGGAAATCCTCTACGAATTGAAAGACCATATGTCCGGGCTCAACGCTGGCCGTTGGGACTACATCTTCAGCACAATCAAAAAGTTTTCCAGCGACAAAGACTTTATTTTCCCGGATAGATCTCAGGTCACCATGCGCGTGCCATTCATGCGCGCATACTGCAAACTGTTAGTGAAAACCTGCCATAAACGTGGCGCGCACGCGATGGGCGGAATGGCCGCATTCATCCCGAGCCGCAAAGATCCAAAAATCAATGAAGTCGCACTCTCCAGAGTTACAGACGACAAGGAACTGGAAGTGGAAACAGGTTTCGATGGCACCTGGGTCGCACATCCTGATTTGGTTCCCGTTGCTAAAACAGTCTTCGACAAAGCGTTTGGTTCAAAACCAAACCAGAAGGATAAACAGCTTGACGATGTTTCAGTAACTGGAAAAGAGCTTCTCGCAGTGGCAATCGATGGCGGCAAAATCACTGAAGCCGGTGTCTCAAACAACGTCAACGTCGCATTGCAGTACATCGAATCATGGCTCCGCGGAGTTGGCGCTGCTGCAATTCACAACTTGATGGAGGATGCGGCAACTGCAGAAATCTCTAGAGCACAGCTCTGGCAGTGGATCAAGACTGGTGCAAAACTCGATGATGGACGAGTAATGACAAAGGAAATCTATCAAAAAACTAGAGATAAAGAACTAGCCGAACTCACCGCCGGCGGTGCAGGACGTTACAAGGACGCAGCAGAGGTTTTAAACACACTCGTGGAAAGCGATGAGTTTATCGACTTCCTCACAATCAAAGCATACGACTATCTGGAAAACGAATGACTCAAGATCTCGAACAACTAATCGACCGTGAAGATCCGGCATGGCCGCTCGTACAGGAGTGGATAGCGGGTGCTGCAAATCCAGTGATCGTACTTCCTCCTTCAGATCCGAATCGGTCAAATACATTGCTGGATTTGCAAATTTCGACACAATCAACACTCGGTTCGATTGCCTACGAATCCGGCGGCATCGTCGTCGATAACGGTTGGCTGAGAATCCTCGGAAGCGGTCACCCTCGCTTGACCAGATCGGTCACCGAATGGAACAAAGCAATCTGGGGCGATAATGAGGACGACTACCCTTTTTATCTAATCGCGGATGACGCAGTGGGCGGCTTCTACGCGCTCGACTCGGGAGTGCTCGGCAACGCCGAAAGTGTATTCTATTTCGCACCTGATACACTTGAATGGGAGGATACAGATCAGGGCTACACTGATTTTATCGATTTCTGTTTCAGCGGCGACCTGCAAAAGTATTATGGGTCAATGCGGTGGAGTAATTGGAGAGAAGAAGTTTCAGTTCTCAACGGCGATGACTGCATCTCAGTGGTGCCTCCCCTCGCCTTTAAATTGGAAGAAGAACTCGATCCAATTGATGCACGCCAAAGATCGATAGTCAGCGTATATGAATTGTATGATTTCCACGTTCTACATCTACCCAGCCAGTTGAGTGGAGAAAGTAACGAACCTTAGGAGTCGAACTGCCGTGAAGAGAATGAGAACGCCAGGATTCCCCGAAGGCATCAACGGTTTCACAATTTCGTCAGCGCTGCTCCTTTCCGCGCTATTAATCGGTTCGGTTTCAGTACAAGCTGCAGATGGCGGTGCGAAATCAGCCAGCCCCGCGAAAGCAGCATTGGACTTGTACAGCTCAGGTAAGTTTGTCGAGTCAGCCGATGCCTTTGAGGCAGCCATCAAAGCCAGCCCTCCCTCAGGACGACTCTACTACTATGCCGCGCTTGCCAATCTGAAGGCGAATCGGAAAGCACGTGCCTATCAGCTTTGCGACTACGTCATGTCGAATTACTTCGGAAGCGAAGAATACGGTCATTGTCGACGAATAATGGAGGGCGCCAGAGCTAAAACGGCAGGAACGGCACCTGTGGCTTCATCCTCTTACAGCTTCCAACCAAGTCAACCGGCACTTTTGGATGAAAATAATTTGCCACCAGACTTCTTCGCTTCCATGCCGAAAGACGTAGTAGCGCACTTAAAAACACCAGCCGGAAAAGTGTCGCTGAAAAAAGCAGTCGCAGACTACAATAAAAAACTTCTCGCTTCCGCAAGCTCGGGCGCCATCGTCGACAGCGCGTCCCGGGCGAAAACCAATAGCACCAGTAGTGGTGCCAAGGCAGGTGGCTTTCCCTTCACCGCAGCAGACATTGCCAGAGATGGTGCCAACGGAATCGATCAAGGACGCAATCCGAATTGTTGGTTCGAAGCATCAATGGCAGCACTCGCTGAATTACCGCGTGGACAGAGACTCTTAGCTAGCATGATTCGATCGACGGGGCCAGGAAGTTACGTGGTGCGTTTTCCAGGTGATGGAAACGAATACAGAATAACTGACGCAGAACTCGATGCCCGAGGTATTCACGACCGCGCTGTCTGGGCATCTTTGATTGAGTGCGCTCAAGTAATGAAGTTTCCAGACAACCGTGGTGCGGAAGGTGCAAGTGGAGATGAATCACGTTTAGCCGTCGGACTGAGTTGCATAACCGGATGCAAGGCTCAAGTCATGCGCCCCGGAACAGCCGAACCACAAGAGCTTTCGAGCTTCATTGGCAGCGCTGTTTCGTCGAAAAATCCAATCGTGTGCGGTACGTGGCACGATAGTTATTTGGCGCAATACGAAGACCTCGTGGTCGGCCAACACGCTTATACAATCATCGGATATGATCCGGCAAGCAACATGATCACCATCCGAAATCCGCATGGCAAGCACTCCCAGCGTTTTCACATGGCTGATGATCCGGGCCATAGAAAGTTCGAAATGAAAGAAGACGGTGTCTTCAGAATGCATCTTTCGCTGTTTCAAAAATACTTCCACTCAGTCTGCAGCTCGTTCATTTAGAACAGGAACATGTGCTGCATTCACACCAATAAACACTCTCTGCTTTCTGGGTGCTGGATAGCTGGACGCTGTATATAGCCGTTCCACAGTTATTTTGAAGAATTTGAATAGCGAGATCGCGCCAGCGCTTTGATCTACTGGTCGAAAATAACCGCTTATAAGGCATTCTTCTTGATACAGGCCACCTGAGTAAAAGACCAAACCAGGAGGATTTTTCCACGGGTCGACAACATACTTCGTACTGCTGTCAGATTGGATCGAACCATCGTTGATTTTGTTCAGACAATCAGTTGGAAATAGAAATGCCCTTGTAGAGGCGGTATCGCT
>CAZRMH010000141.1:0-17935 GCA_964600935.1 uncultured Candidatus Obscuribacterales bacterium | reverse complement strand
GCGACTGGCGTAACGCTCAGCTCATCATCACGAGGTATCGGTGGCACGCCGAATTATATGAGCCCAGAACAAGCGGCGAAAACTGGCGTGGATAAACGCGCTGACATTTACTCTTTAGGCTGCATAATTTTTACGTTGATCACGGGTCGTCCTCCATATCTGGCAGACTCACCTTTAGAAATTTTCGAACTACATCGAGTCGCGCCAATTCCCAGCCTCGCCAAGTTCGCTCCGGAAAAAAAGCTGCCCGAGAATTTAGTCACAGTCGTTTCGAAGATGCTCGCTAAAGACAAAAACGATCGATTCGACGATATGAAAGATGTTCAAAAGGAACTCGAGAAGAGCATCGCAGAACTCGATGTCCCTGAAGTGCTCTTCGAACCAGAGGTCACTATCCCGGCTAAGTCTGGAAAAAACAAATGGCGCTTTACAGTAGTTTTAGCAATCACAGGGACTGTTGGAATGGGCGCAGCCATGGCAATCGGGTACTTTTGTTTGGCATCACAGATAGTGCAGAGCTCCGATCCGAAAGAAACATTGGCGATTATTGAAAACAGTGTAGATCCGAAGAACTCTGATTCGAGCACGGACTTCGACTACTGCGCGAGCATCGCGGGCGACCGCCAGGGCAAAGTAAAAATCAATCTCAGCCCGGATATTCGATTGCTCGGAGAAGAGATCAAAGACCGAGCGATTGAAAATATTGTCTCTGGAAATCCTGATCTCGTGCGATTAACAATCACAAAGGCAAACGTCAGTGACGTGATTACCAAATCGATTGCAAAGTCACAAAAGCTTTCCACGGTAAATCTCGATTTTTGCCCTAAGATAACTAATGATGCATTGAAAGCGTTTATCCCGATGAAATCGCTTCAATCGCTATCATTGCGCGGCGACACTGCAATTACCGACCGCGGCATGACTTATCTGGCGTCATGTCCACAGATTAAGCAATTAACGCTGAGCAACAACAAAAACATCACCGTACGAGGAGTCGAAAAACTCGCTCCAATGAATCTCTTTCAAATCAGTCTTGGTGACACGGCTCTCAAAGGAAAGGACTTTCTCGTTCTTCAAAAGTTCAGGCACCTGAGTCTTCTCGGTCTAGATCGAAGCATCATTGACGAGGAAGACATGAGAGCAATCAGAGAGCTGAAGTTTCTAAAGCGCGTCTCCTTGAGCCATTCAACTATTTCGGATGAGGCCTTACTGATGTTGGCTGATTTGCCAAACTTGAAGGATATTCGAATGGCAGATTCGCATGGTTATTCGCTCCATGCCCTGGCGCGACTGCGCGCGGCAATCGGCAATCGGTGTCTTATTGAAACAAAAGAACCTTACAGAGACCTGAAATATGAGGCAAGATGATGGCGAGAAACGAATGTTGCTAGATAGACCTCTCGGTTAAAAAAAACAATAATAAACAACGGTCTGAAAACCTATTTAAAACCCGTCACTGAGCCGTTTCCGGCACGGCTGCCGAGGTCTAAACCAGATTGGAACCCATTCTTAAACTCGGTCCACGCTTCGCAAAAGTGTCAACAAGATTAGCGAAATCCACCTATAATGCATCCACGATGTTACTATTAGCGATATAGGTTGAGGAAACGACAGGTCTATGGTCATGAATATGAAACTTAGACTAGAGAAGCTCAGCGACACGCGCGCTTGGGCGCGATTGCACTTCCCTGACGGAACCAATCTGACTGGACGAGTCCTCCGCATCGGTCACGACTATGTCGAAATCGAGTCATATGGCGAATCTGACAAGCCTCACTTCAACGAGCATTCAAAGCATCTGGTGCCGTTGAGTTTAGTGAAATACATCACAATCGAGTCGTCTTCTTTTGCAGAGGCAGAACGTCGGCGTTTAGCCTACCTGTCCCGCCTGGATTCGAACGCAGACTCCATGCCCGAGATGGATAGATAGATCGTTTATCAGACTCTGCTTTTCTTTTCGACTGAGCTGTTTCAGGGCTCTTTCAAGTTTCATCGCTTCGCTTTTAGAAGACAGCTCCCAGCTCGCCATCAACTGGACGGGACCTCTGCCACGCGTGTATTTAGCACCGCGCCCTTCATTATGTGCCGCCATTCGTTCCGGAATATCCACTGTCCATCCGGTGTACAGAGAATTATCCGCGCACCGAATTATGTAAGTGAAAAAGCCATTCCTTTGTTTTGAAACCATATGGTGTCATCTTACATCAAAAAATTTTTCGTTCAAGCTCACGCCAGCAAGTTTTCGACCGACTTAAGAAACAAGTTGGGTTCTCACTTTCGAATCTCGCAATTTCCAGATAGCACCATCCGTGATGATATGGAAAAAGTTGACAGTAGTAAAAATTACGGCAGCCGACGCAAAGGCTTGTATACCAACATAGCTTAGCGACATGGGCATCAGAGTGTAGATTGAAACAGACAAGAGTCCAGCCAGGGCAAGGAAACGCAACGCTGGACCGCGAAGAAGTTGCGATGCAATTTTGCTGGTGGGCATGCCTTCCGGCAGCCCGCCTTCTTTGATTCGTTGGGCGGTTACAACCATCAGATACTGCGCACCATGGTAATAGGCAGAAACATAAAGCCAAAAGAACCCCGTCGCGATCGGTCCGAGAACGAAGGCGCTGACGCCCGTGAGGATGGTTAATTGCGCTGGTATCGGAAGCATTTCACCAGTTTTAATTGTCCGGTACATCACCATACCGCAAAGGATAATCGCGGAGAACAGCATCGAATACTCGGCAGCCGTGCACATCTCCGGTGGCAACTGTAACCAAAACGGAATTTGCACCATAAGGAAAGTTTCACCGCTCCACTCCTTATAAGTAAGTTGTCGAAGCACGGCATACCATGTAACGCTACCGAGGAAGAAACTGATCGCTTGCCGTTCCCAAATGCCAACTCTGTAGCCGCGTTTCATGCAATAGAGCATGGCGATTCCAAAAGTTTGAGCAATGAAGTGGTGAGGCACCATCAGAAGATAGATTTTCACGAGTATCGGCGTCAGCCCTGGAACGGTCATTCCAGCGACGGCGAGCACTAGACAGGCGAGCGCTAACCAGCGAGTACACAAGGCAAACTTGCTGCGCACATCCGCGTTTCGGTAAACAACCAAAAATGTAGATGCTGTATGTGTTTCGCTAAAAACCAAAATTCCAATCGCGGAAACCGAGACCAATAGCTCCGGAATCACACCACCCTGGGAAACAATAAAGCTGTGAATCGCGTAAAGCAACCAAACAATGCCACCACATCCGAAGGCGAGGTCAAGCACCGGATGTAGTATCCATGGATAAGGTTTCTCACTAGCAGCGGTTTCAAGATCCCGTGCTAAGGTGGCGTCGGGGGTTGGTTCGACGAGGTGAAGATTTGAGTTTGCTATCGATGCTGTCATTTTAGGCTCACAGTTTGGAAAAGAAACATCTACTTCGAAGCGGTATTCTAGAGTCAAGACGCCTAATTGTTTGGAACCATAACTCCTAGAGCAGCCCTGGTCGTACTCTCTGGAGCAAGACCAGGTGGACGTTCGCCACGTTTTCTCGCCGCTTCAATCAATGAGGTTCCACAACGCAGACCGGTTCGAGCGCTGTTTACCCCTTCATCGACTTGGACATCAGAATTGGCGTCAACTTGGATTGCAGTCGTAACAATCGAAGCGGCTTCAACTCCAACTTGTGCTTGATCGAAAAAGGACAACGACCAAAAACCAGCAAGCATCAAGATTCCGGCAGCAACCATCCCGTAACTCCCCAACGTTGCGCGCTTTTTAAAAACTATGGAACGCACACCAAGGAAGACCAGACTAAGCGAGAGCATAGCGAACAACAACGTTGAAACAATAGAAGACGGCTCCTTTACTGGAGCCGGTTCTACAGGAACAGACTCCGGAATATCATGATGCGCTGGACCTTTGACCGCACCTGGTAACAGATTCGGGTCGTTCCCAGCAGGCTCGACTGGTTTAATTCGCTCCGGCAGAGGGAGCGGAGCAATGCTCGGTGATGCAGGGTGGACATACGTCCGCCCCACGGGTTTGCTTGGATGCTTCAGACGGCACCGCAATGCTGTTCCAGCGCCGTTTGCGGGTTTGATTGCGTGACCTCCGTTCTGGTATGGCTTCTGGGCAAAACATTCAGGCGCGACTAAAACAGATGTAGAAAGTAATGCAGCGAAAACAAACAGGCGTGCGAGTATGATGCGGAACATAGACATTCTCCCGGCAGTTGGTAATCGGCTTAAACCAATCCTACTGGCTATGTCGGGATTTACCTAGTAAGCACGCACTGATCAAATCTCAGGGTTTTCACTAGTTGCTCAAACATATTTTGGAGCGAGGAAACTACGCTCGCAGAGTGTACAGGCAAACACCAACGCCGCCGAAAGGGCTTGAAGATTTCGAGTCACGAAATCCGTTCGTTACTCAGCGGTCACTCCATCCATCTATATTTGTCTGACGCGCACGGCTGACCGCCAGAGCGCTGCCGGGAACGTCTTTGGTGACGACGCTGCCTGCGGCGATCACAGCCCGGTCACCGATGGTTACTGGAGCGACAATGACCGAGTTACTGCCAGTCGCTACCCCGTCGCCGATCACTGTTTTATACTTGAGCTTCTTCATATGATCGTAGTTCGCGGTGATTGTGCCGGCACCGATGTTAGCCTTGCTACCGAGGGTGGTGTCACCGACATAACTGAGGTGAGAAACATTGGTGTTGTCTCCAATCGTGCATTTTTTCAATTCGACAAAGTTGCCGACCTTAACTTCGTTGCCGACTTGATTACCTTCCCTGATATGGCTGAACGGTCCGACTTTACAGCCTTCACCCAGGGTGGAATCGATCACCATCGACAGTACCACCGAAGAATTAGCACCGAGAACGACGTCGCCTCGCATTACAGTGTTCGGTCCGATCGAACAGTTGGTGCCGATTTTGACATTGCCCATGAGATGGGTTCCAGGAAGCACAATTGTTTCTTGTCCTATGGTAACTTCAGGAGCGATCCATGTAGACGTCGGATCGACAACTGTGACGCCGCTTTCCAGCGCCAACTTTTCGATTGTCAAATCGCGCAGATGCCTGATTGCTTCAGACAATTCCAACCTCGAGTTGATCCCGGCAACTTCTCGATGGTCTTCCGCGACCGAAGCAGACAGCTTAAAACCCTTGCTCACAGCCCATTCAGCGAGGTCAGGAAGATAATATTCGCCTTGTTTGTTTTCATTCTTCAAACCAGCAAGACCGGGTTCAATTTCAGGCCATTTGAAACAGTAGATAGCCGCGTTTATCTCTTTTATCTTCCGCTGCTCATCGTTGGCGTCTTTGTCCTCAACGATTCCTTTGACATTACCTTTGCCATCCCGAAGAACGCGACCATAGTTTTTCGAATCAGGCACAATGGTGCTCAGAATCGTAACGACAGCATCATCATTTCTATGAGTATCGAGCAGAGGTTTCAAAGTTTCAGCAGTCAACAGAGGCGCGTCGCCAACAGTCACTATCAGATCGCCTTTGAAACTCTTCAATTCCGGAGCCACTTGCATCAATGCGTGGCCGGTTCCCAACTGTGGCTGCTGAAGGTGAGTCGTGATTTTTAAATCGGAATGATGCTTGGCGATGAACGCTTTAATCTGCTCGGCTTCATGGCCGACCACAATATGCACTTGCTCGGTGCCCAGCGCACTAACAGCGTTGATTACGCGCGAAAGGATCGACAAGCCGAGAACATCGTGCAGCACCTTCGGCTTGCTCGACTTCATGCGCTTGCCCTGACCAGCGGCCAAGATCACTGCTCTCAACGGTTTCTGTTTTTCAGTCATAGTAAATCATCCTTGCCACGCCGAGGCAGTTCAGACAGCACGAGACCATGCCAGGACTGAACACCATCGAGTCCTTTTCAAGGCATCAATTTATCATGCCGACTGCATCGCGGCCAGGGAAAAAACAGTTATCCCTGAAATGCAAGAAACCCCAACTGATGTCGGGGTTTTGCGAATAGTCCATCTTGAATTAATTGGCCGCAGCGTCGGTACTGCCCCGACAGGCTTCATCCCTGATTCCTCTCAACTTGAGTTACTGCGATGTGTTCGCTATTTGTAGCGCATAAATCCCGTGCGGGGAGCACATTTAAGGTTTCGTTCATTTTCAAGTAAATCAAATTGGTTTACATTTTTCTTGAATAAAACTCTAAAAGCCTTATGCTGTGGACGTTTTCTTCGAATGAATAGTTGTGCGCACTGTTAACAATGACGTTGGACTGATGAACTTGTTTCTTAGAGAACCGAACTGATAATCCTGTTGAACAGCCAGATTTCTAGAGCAACTTTTGGCGTATGGATGTATTATCTAGTAACGGGTTTGTAACATATCAGAAGCGAGATCAACGCCGTGCTCAGAAAAAGTAACTCTCGACCGGGTTCTTTCCTTCCTACCTTGGGCACCTATTTTTTTGTCATTACGGCTTTAGCATTTCTGTCCGCAGTGATGGCAGAGCCATCTTCGGCGCAGTTCAAAAACCGCTACAGTAACCTCCCTTCAGTCACAGGATTTGGTAGCACCGGGTCGCAGTATTCGCGTCCGGTGCAGCAGCAGCAGTACACAAGACAGCCGCAACAACAATTTCATTCAAACACAGGTGCTGCAAAAAAGCCCGCGTCGCAACCCACTGGACCGGGTGGTGTCTATCCGGAAGTGCGAAATCCGCATGGGCTGATTCGCTGGATACCAGACCAGATGCCGCTTAAAGTCTATGTTTCAAACGGTTTAGCAATCGACAGTATTCTAGATCCAGCCCTCGGAGCGCCATATACAAATACCGATCAGGTCGATAAATGGCCGGCATTCGTTGCCAGCGTGCTCCAGAATCGCGAACAGTTCGATAGCCTACCCCAGGCACAGGGATACGTTCCGCAGCATCGTGATGCGGCAATCGAAGGCATCAATTATTGGAAACGATTCGAGAAAGAAGGCATCCTCTCTTTTGGTTTCACCGACGATCCGATGGACGCAGACATTCATGTTTTCTTCGTCAACCACTTCGTAGGAAAGCTTGGTATGGGACTCTTCGCCAACGACATCCGCGGTTATACGTCGAAAAACTGCTTTCCTTATAGAGAGATTTTGGCGGGCAAGCGAGCTGATTTTAAACCCGTCGTAATCTTATTACGCTGCGCCGAGAAAAACGGAGAACCAATGCCAATCGTGAAAATGCGGGCGGCATCCGGTCACGAATTCGGTCACGCTTTGGGCATTGACGGCCACAGTAAGAATCCCGGAGACCTCATGAGCATGTACTATGGCAATGGCACATTATCACCATCCGACATCGCAACCATCAGATACCTCTACAAAAGCACACCGGATTTAATACCATAGCTTTTTATGTCGTTTCAAACCAGCGAGACATTTTCAGACAAAGACTTTGACGCTCAGCGCAAGGGCGGAGCTTTAGTTGGAAACATGGGAATGTTTCTTGCTGTTTTGGTGCTCGGAATATTGTCATGTCTGTGGCTGTTCTCCGACATCTCCGGTGAGTACTACATGCGCGGCCAGAGTTCTTCAGTAAAAATGTCAATCGTGCGTCAAGCAACAAGCCTTTGGGGCGAACTGACATTCGGTCCGGGAGCGGTGCTTCAACTGACGACCACAGATCCGCCGAAGGACGACATCGTCAATTTCGTATTCGAAACCCCGCCGAAGTGGGAGCTTAGCGGGCAGAAAGCACGTCAGGTTTCCTTCGTCGGCAGTGTCAAAGATGGAGAGATGGTCGGGCAATTCGTCGAAGGTAATCGCAAGATCAAGGCGAAGCTGGAACGAAGTGGTATCAATTCAGTTTACCGTCAAATCGAGTCGCATTTGCCATGGCAGCTCTACGACCGCTGGTTTAACAACGGCGGAAATTGAGACGGTGTGCTACGAATTCAAAACCGCAGACCAGCTAGAGTGAATAGTCAAACCACGAAAAACGGCACGCCGATGCGTTTCCGTCACCTGGCAAAAGTTTCAAACTCGCTGATTTAAACCGGTTTTGCAGCTGAGACCGAGAAATCTAAATTACTCGCGAGAGCACAATTAGCAGGTACGGTGATCTCAATCACACTTGCTTGCGGTGGGCAGAACAGGCGATAGTTGGTTCGTGGATCAGCACCTAAACCACGCGAGATGTGGAACGTGGTTCTGCCTCTACGGGTGATACCAGAGGCTTCATGTCGCGCCAACTCGGAATCTGTAATTATGGCACCATATCCGGGGACACGAATTTGACCACCGTGGGTATGCCCGCCGAAGGCGTAATGCACGCCGGCATCATTGTAGTTCTCTAAATCACGAGGTAAATGGAACAGCGCCAGGACCAGCCAGTCACCAGGCGATCGGGAGACTAATTCAAGCAGTTTATTCTTTTTGATACCAGGGAAATCGACTCCGACAATGCAGATGCCGCTGTCTTGTAGATACCGAGCTTCGTTTCTCAGAACCTCGTATCCAGCCCTCTCCAGCGCGTCGACCAGTGGTTCGGTATTGCGGTCCTTATTGGTTGGATGCCTCAAACTTGGAAATATTCTTCCGAATATTTTATTGAACATCGAGTATTTATAATAATCGTGATTACCGAGAACCGCATAAGCACCTATTCTCGGCTGACGTGATAGAAGTTTCGACGCATGCTTGATCGACTCGTCGTGCTGGAAAATATCACCAGTGAGAAACACAAAATCATAGTCATCATCGGTCACGTCAGCAAGGAAATCGAGCTTCTCTTTGGAATCATTGCGAGTAATATGCAAATCAGAAATATGCAAAATACGCAGTCTCTTCAGGGGCGCGACATCTTTTACCGCATCAGAGGACGGCGAGTTCGGTCTCGGTTCAACCCGCAAAAACTCACGCCGATATTGATTTGTTTCGCGCCGAGCGTATGAATACACTCCTGCGGCTGCCGCAAGTAATCCGAGAGAAAACAGGTAACGTTTACGCATTATCTTTTGGAATCTCGCTCGCGTTCGGCCTTCTTCTTACGCATGAGCTCGAGCTCAACTTGTGCAGCGCGTTCATATTTTTGCTTGCGAATGAGATCGGCCTCGGTTTCAGCCGCGAGTTCCATTTTCTGCTTGCGGATGAGATCAGCCTCGGCTTCTGCTGCCAGCTCATATTTCTGTTTGCGCAAACGATCAGCCTCAGCTTCTGCGGCTTGGTCGTATCTCTGCTTGCGCATAATCTCTTCTTCGGCTCGAGCAGCCCTTTCAATCTTCTGCTGGCGCATCAGCTCACGCTCTAATTGTCTAGCGCGTTCAATTCTTCTGGCATATTCATACTCAGCGTGTTCAGCTTCAGCCAGCGACTGGAGCGAGTTTCGATCGAATCTCACTTTCTTGACCGGTTGCCCTGAATCGGAAGAAGTAATCGTGTTGACCAACCAGCGGAACGGGAAGGCCAGACCAACAGCCAAGAACGCCAGGGCGAAATCGTACGGAAGTGCATACCAGCTCAGGTTTCGCGCATATTGAAAAATCCACGGCTGCCATTCGAGAAAAGACTTCGAACCTTCCAGCACATAGAAATATAGGTAGGTGCCAATCAGATAGAGCACACCGCACAGGTGCAGCGCCAACAATCCGGCACCGACGCCAGTCAGCTGAGTGAGCGATGTTCGTCGCTGATTGGTAATCCATCCACACAGACTGGACGCAGCCAGCATGCCGAGAAGATAACCGAAACCGGGCTCGAGATAATAGTTCAGTCCACCACCAGAGGCCAGCGGATAGATACCCAACAACGGTCCAAGGAAGCCAACGATCAAGAAAATACTGATCGAATACAATGCCAGCCGCGAACCGAGAATGTAGCCGATTGCCACCGCCGTTGGAGCCAATGGCACATATGTCGAATACCGCGTAACTTGCGGCTCTTCAAATATCGCCGGGACATACTGCCGGACTTTCGCTTGCGCTTCGGGCGGTGCCATCAAAACAAGATTACGGACCTCTCTAT
Organism: uncultured Candidatus Obscuribacterales bacterium; assembly: GCA_964600935.1. GTDB lineage: Bacteria > Cyanobacteriota > Vampirovibrionia > Obscuribacterales > Obscuribacteraceae > JADYXR01. The sequence goes on along the minus strand of CAZRMH010000141.1, from coordinate 7,952 downwards.
GTCCGTATTTCATCAAGTTGCTACCAGTACCAGTAGGTACATCGAAGCAGGTAAAGGAGCCGAAGAACGCCAACTGCGCGCCCAAAAGAACCAGCACAGTCTGCCCGAGGAAAGACTTCTTCTTCACTCCGGTGATTCTTTTGTTGTCGGCTACCAGATGCAAGCTTCCCGATCCTCGTCAGCTTTTGGCTAGAACTAATTTTCCTGTAGTCAGGCGATATTGTCGACTAGAATTCAGTTCATAGAAACCAAGTATAGCCTTAAGCCGTAGCTCTGTCAGGCATAATACTTTCTTCAGCTCGCCAGGAGCTAGCGCCGAGGAACAATTCGGGGATGCCATCGACCGGTATATCGAATTTTTCGAGCTGAGACACGAATACTTCGACGAACTTGGGCTCGCTGATCCTGTCAGTCCACAGAATCAAGGCATCTTCACTGTTGTCTTGATAGTATCGCGGACGCAATCCGAGTTTGCGGAAAGCATATTTGTAGTAGAGTTCCTGAGCTGCGACGTTGGAGACACGCACTTCCAGGGTCATCCAATGAGCGCCGAGCTTGCGCGCTTCGATAATGTTGTTGATTAGCAAACGTTCGCCAATCTTCTGCCTGCGTTGGTCAGGATGTACAGCAAGCGTCGTGATATGCGCTTCGTCCTGGATCAACCAGAAGCCAGAATACCCGAGGATCGTTCCTGTGACAGCTTCTACAGCACCGAAATAGCAGCCGGCAGGATTGGTCAGCTCATTCAAAAACGATTGACGCGACCAGTGGTGCGCGCCGTAAATAGCCGGCTCGATCGACATAATGCCGTCGATATCGGTTAGCTGAAGCGCCTTAATTTCTACTTCCGGTCCGGTCTTCTGCATTCTGCGTAGGCTTCATCGTAATTGAGGCTCCACGCAAGTATAGCGGGTTGACCTTATCGTACGTATATGTGGTTTCCAAACCTTCACGATTTTTGTTGATCAGGTCGACTTCGCTGGCCGCCAAATGCGCCTGTATCTCAGCAATATTCAGCACTGCGGGAATCGGCTCGCAATTAGCTTTAAGTGACCGAACTTCATCAAGAATCTTGTCTTCGGCAAAACACTTTTCGGTTTTGGTCAGAGCAGAAACAAAATCATCATGTGTCAGACAGCAAGGTTCCAAAACGCAATTCATCGGCGCATCGCCTGGTTCCCACTTATCCTTGCCGACTACACTCGATGTATATTCGGCGACAAAATAGTGTCCACGCCCACCTGAGAGAATGACCATTGCCGGAAGCAGTAAGCTTGCCGCGTAGCACTTCAACGAGTCGATTCCGACCAGCGCGATCTTGAGACTCTGTGCCAGAGTTCGAGCAGTGACTACACTGGTTCGCATGCCGGTGAAACTACCCGGACCAACGCCGACAACAATCAAATCAATACTATTTCGACTCCAATTAGCCTCTCTGGTCAAAACATCGATCGTCGGCATCAGCTGACTGACCGCTTCTTGGCGCCCTGATTCGTTAGGAGGAACGGATTTAGTCGCGACAATAGAGCCGTTCTCCATGAGAGCAACGGCGACTACCGGGCCGCTTGTATCAAAGGATAGGACTCTCACGAGCGTTTGCTCACCTGCGACAAATCAACTACTTCGCTACCGAAGGCTTTTCCGTCTCTTTGTCAGAAACGCTACCACTGGCGACATCACTTACGGTGTCACCTTCTTCACCTCGAGCTTCTTGCATTGCCACGTCGACTTCGCCAATCGCGTCGAGAGCGTATGAAGATGAGCCGTCAGTCGCCTTTTCCTCTGCTGATTTCTTTGGCGTGGTGGCATCGACATCCAGTTTTTCGAATGCAGTCTTACCATCGACGGGAGTTTCATCTCCGCGCAGATCTTCGCTAGCCGGATCGTCAGTTTCGTCCTCACCGTCATCTGCCCCCTGGAAGATAAACGGAGAACCGCCTTCCTTCTGAGCAAGTTCCATCGCTTCTTTGAGCGCCGGTGACAAATCATCCGGGTCGATCGAAGTGATATCACTGAGGTCGATATGATTTTCTTCGAGCCACTTAATCAGCTCTGGTGGCAACTGCTCTTCCATTCCCTGGGGCTGCTGGTTTTGATGAACCGGCTGAGCGCGGAAGACGAGTTGAATTGCTTCTTGTTGGATGTTGCGAAGCAGCATGTTGAACATGTCGAAAGCCTCGCGTTTGTATTCTTGCAGCGGATCTCTCTGACCGTATCCCCGCAGACCAACGCCTTCTCTGAGGATGTCGATGTTGTGCAGGTAGTCGACCCATTTCGTGTCGATCGTGCGAAGCAGAACTTGGCGCTCGAGTTCGCGCATGGTTTCAGGTCCGAGCTCTTGCTCGCGGACCTCATATGCATGCGTGATTGCGGCCAGAAGCTTCTTACGCAGATCATCGAATGCCATACCGGCAAGCTCATCGATGGTCAAAGTTCCCATCAGCGGAATGTCAGCTTCCAGCGCGATGAGAAGTTCAGGCATGCCCTGCTCTTCCCACACTTCAGGCGGAGTCTCGTGATCGATATGTACAGCGAGAACCAGATCAAGGTGCTCGTGAATCATATCGAGAATGTTCTCGCGCAAGTCTGTGTTTTCGAGAATGCGACGACGTTCTCTGTAGATTACTTCGCGCTGCGTGTTAAGCACGTCATCGTATTGAAGAACATGCTTGCGCATGTCGAAGTGGTGCGCCTCTACCTTCTTCTGTGCGTTTTCGATAGAACGAGTCACCATCTTGTGTTCGATCGGCATCTCTTCGTCGGCTCCAATGAAATCCATCAAGCTGGCTATTTTTTCGCCGCCGAAGATTCTCATCAGTTGATCTTCCAATGAGAGGAAGAAACGCGCAGAACCAGGGTCGCCCTGACGACCTGCCCGTCCTCTCAACTGGTTATCGATCCGTCTCGATTCGTGACGCTCAGTACCAAGGATGTGCAAACCGCCCATCGCGACGACTTCATCGTGTTCTTTGTCAGTCTGCGCTTTGTACTTTAGAGCAAGTTCTTTTACTTTGTCATTGTATGCATCCGAGCCTGGTTCAAGCTTTTCTTTACCGAGCTGTTCCTTGGCGAGATACTCAGCGTTGCCACCGAGCAGGATGTCTGTACCCCGACCAGCCATGTTGGTCGCGACCGTGACTGCGCCCTTGCGACCGGCCTGAGCAACGATCATAGCCTCTTTCTCGTGATGCTTGGCGTTCAACACGTGGTGCGGAACACCCTTACGAATAGCTGCCACTACCTGTGATGTCAGATGGATTGAATAGAGTCGTTCAATCAGCTCTTCGTGTTTTTTCGGGAAATCAGCCTCAATCTGCTTAATTACTGGCTCGAGCTTCTCTGGCTCGACCATTCCGGGACGCTCGAATACTTTCTTCAAAGAAGTAATTGAATCACCGGTCAAATTACGGTTCTTAATGTAATCGACAGCCTTGGTGATTTTTCCGACAAGGTATTCACTCATACGCTGCGGCTTGGAGAGCAATTCAGAAATCAGCTCTGACTTTTCGATGCTCACTGTACCGACAAGAACTGGTCGACCGAGTTCGTGCATCTCAACGATTTCTTCAACCACCGAGAAGTACTTTTGACGTTCTGTTTTATAAATGATATCCGAGTAGTCGGTTCTAACAGAACCCTTATTGGTTGGAATCGCAACCACATCAAGGTTGTATATCTTGTTGAACTCAGCAGCTTCGGTCATAGCAGTACCAGTCATGCCGGCAAGCTTCGGATAGAGTCGGAACAAATTCTGATAAGTGATCGATGCGTACGTCATCGTCTCTTCTTGAATTTCCACGCCTTCTTTAGCTTCGACAGCCTGGTGCAGACCATCGCTCCAGCGGCGTCCCTGCATCATCCGTCCGGTAAATTCGTCAACGATGACGACTTCCATTTCGCCTTCATCGTTTTGATGAACAACGTATTCCTTATCCAATTGAAAGAGCTCTTTCGCCTTCAAAGCCTGAACGAGATAATGGTGGAAGTTGAAGTGCATGTCCCACAAATCGTTGACGCCCAGCAATTTTTCAGCGTTGATGACACCACGCTCTGAAACCAAAACGTTCTTAGCTTTCTCATCGACGAAGTAGTCGCAATCCTCATCATCTTTGTCGCGACCGCGCTCCAAAAGCGGAGCCAACTGCGCCATTCGTTTATAGATCTCAGTGTAAGACTCTGCTGGAGCACCAGAAATAATCAGCGGCGTTCTAGCTTCGTCAATCAGGATATTATCGACTTCGTCGACAATCGCGAAGTAGTAAGGACGCTGTACTAGCTCATCCAGACTGGTGCGCATGTTATCGCGCAAATAGTCGAAACCGAATTCGTGGTTGGTACCGTATGTGATATCAGTGCCATAGGCTTGCTGTTTTTCCCAATCTGGTTGATGTGAATAGACCAGTCCAGTGGTCAAACCTAAATAGCGATAGAGAATGCCCATCCATTCCGAGTCACGTCGAGCCAGGTAATCGTTGACTGTGACGACGTGAACGCCTCTTCCGGATAAGGCGTTGAGATACACAGGCAAAGTCGCGACAAGTGTCTTACCTTCACCTGTACGCATTTCGGAAATCTTGTTGAAGTGCAGAGCAGCCCCACCGAGATATTGCACATCGAAATGGCGCATGCCGAGAACACGTCGACTGGCCTCTCTCACTGTGGCAAACGCTTCCGGCAGCATTTCTTCGAGAACTTCTGCCAGCACTTGATCTTTGCGAGTGCGCACATGACCAGGCATTTTCGGCGCATCGTCAGGAATAAGCTTGACGTCAGGAACGTCTTTCAACGCGTTGTCAATCTTGGTGCGGAACACCGCCGTTCTGCGAATCAAGTCATCTTCGCTGAGCTTTTCGAGCTCGGGTTCAAGCATGTTGGCCCGTTCGACAAACGGCTGCAACATTTTCAGCCGCCGCTCGTTGGTGTCTCCGAAGAGCCCACGCAGCCATTGTCGTCCACGTTCATCCCAATCCATCTCGATGATTCCCCCGAAGGTCTATCCAGAAAAGCAAGCGTAACCTTGTTCAAAGCGTATCTTAGCGCGCCTTAATCCGACACACGGTATTGGCACTAAAAACATTCAGAAAAAGGCTTCCAATTTTACCACTTTGATATATGTCGAATTGGCACAAATGCTTGCGGTTGGTGCTTTTGACTGACGCAGTCACGACTTCGGGCGGTAAAGTTACGCAACAGTCGGCGCCAGGTGGGCAGAAGAATGCGATAGTCGGTAAAGATACGCAACGGAAAACGGTAAGCAATTGCCGCTTGGCTGCTATCATGAAACGGCAATAATCAGATTCTAAACGTTATCTACTTCGGTAATTTAACAGCCCAAGACAAACCAAAACCACTCAGACTCTGGATTTCAAGCGCGTCGTGAACAAGAACAACGAATACGAAAGAGGATTGAAAGATCCGATCCGCGACAAAGACGGACGCGTTGCGCTTTCTGGACTCTCGCTCCCGCAGTTAAAAACGTTCGTTAAAAGCCTCGGTGAGCCAGCCTTCAGAGCAGACCAGATTCACAGTTGGATTTATTCGAAATGGGTCGGCTCAATCGATGAAATGACCAATCTGTCCGCTGAGTTCCGAAAACGGCTAAATGAGGTCGCTTGCGTATCGGCTTTGGAAATTGCCACATTGAAGGTGAGCAAAGATGGCACACGGAAATATTTGTTTCGCTTACCAGACGGAAAACTAGTCGAGTCTGTTCTTATGTGCTTTCAGGACCGCGACACTCTATCGGCCTGCGTTTCCAGCCAGGTTGGATGTGCGGTTGGATGCACTTTCTGCGCCACCGGTTACCTCGGGTTCATGCGGAATTTAACTGCGCAAGAAATTGTCGATCAAGTGTTGTCCATTCAGAGAGAATCTGGCAGTCGGGTTTCAAATCTCGTATACATGGGACAGGGCGAGCCTCTCCTCAATACAGAAAACGTTATTGATTCTATTTTCACAATGACAAACTCTGTAGGAATTGGTGGTCGTCATATCACAGTCTCCACTTCCGGTATCATTCCTGGTATCGAACGTTTGCAGGAAGAAAATCTTGCCGTCACGCTGGCGCTCTCACTCCATGCGCCGGACACGAAGACTCGCGAGGAAGTGGTGCCAATTACAAAGAAATATTCGATTCCGGATCTTATGAAGGCACTCAAAGATTACGTAGACACGACGGGTCGAAGAGTAACGATTGAGTACGTTCTTTTGAAGGATGTCACCGATCGACCAGAGCAAGCAAAAGAGCTTGCCGAGCTGTGCAGAGGTCTTCACTGCAACATCAATTTGATTCCCTACAATCCAACTTACAATGAAGACGGAACCGCCCTATACGATCGACCCAGCCGTGAAGCTCAGTTTCGCTTCAAAGAAATCGCTGAACGCACTGGCAAAACGGTCACCATTCGTTTGGAACGCGGCACCGACATCGAGGCTGCGTGCGGGCAATTGCATAACGCGTTTAAAGAATAATCGCAACTGCCCTTAACTTGTTTATTTGAACAGGGCGTCGAGAATTAAATCGAGTTTTGTGTGTTGGACAAAATGTCCGGCTCCTGGAACGTCGATGAGACGGGCTCCTGGGATGAGTTCGGACAAACGAGTCGCTCCTGAAATTGGAGCGATAGTATCTTGGTCGCCGTGAAACAGCATCATGTCGATTCCGATATCGCTCACAGAAAAGCCCCAGGGTTCTCGCGCGGCCCAGTAATCATCGATTATTCCATCGCCGCCCTGAGCGAGGCTTCCGTAAAATAAATTGGAGAATTCGGCAAACGACATCGCCCGCACAACAGCAAGGTCGGCAGGCGATGCAGACACTTCTTTCTCTGCTTGATTTTTCAGCATGTGCGCCGGCGCTTTGCCGAGAAGCACGAGGGCAGAGCGTAAAGCCCACCGCATCGAAGGCGGGCAGGTAACGATCAAACGGTCGACAAACAATCCCAACTCTTCAATATACTGCGGCGAATCAAGCATCGCACAACTGCCTGTAGTGGCGATCCGGGTGAATCGATCAGGCGTTCGATACGCGCACGGAAATACATACGACGAGCCCAGAGACCAGCCCATCAGCGCCACCTGATCGAGTTCGAGTTCATTCAAAAACTCCTCCACATCGATCGCCCAATCCAACAGATTCCTATTTGGTAGCGGGTCCGACAAGCCAGTGCCCGGACGGTCCGGCGAAATAATTCTTATTCCACGTTCAGCGCAATGCTCGGCAGCAAACGCAATATCGAGCCTGCAGCTCATGCCTCCGTGGAAATACAACAAGGGCTTACCACGTGGATCACCGAACTCGGCAAAACCCAGAGTGCGTCCGTCGGAGAGCTTCACTCCCAATCCGTCTCTAATCGTTGGATGCTTAGTCGCCAATAGCGAATCCCTTTATCTGACCGCACCACCTGAGGTGTCACTTCTGCCCGCATTATTAGCGGCTCCATGATCGTGCACTTCACAAGTTCCTGGATCGAAACAACGTTTAATACCTGTCTTGATCCACGTTTTCACAGACTTTCCTAAATGCTGCGCGATCGCAGGAGCAAGAGGTTTTAACCCCAATACGGTGTAAACAGAATTCAATCGAACTAGAAACAATCTAGTTTTCATCGCGCAATATACTTTCTCTTCGCGGGCACCTTTCATGCCAGGGCGATATTTGAGTTTATGTTGGGCCAGGTTTTTAAAATTGTAGAGGTAATTCGCTTTGGCAAACGCGTATTGAAAATGCGCGGTCAACAATTTACTGTGCTTGAACTCGCCCTGGTCATCGACCTTGGAGAGCGGCGATAAACCAAGTGATAGCTCACGTTTCCCTTCCGCTTTAAATTTCTCCAGAGCTGCCAAAATTATGCAGTCGACCACTGAATATGTTCGTTGAAGATTTGTGCGCAGGTGATTAGCGATGTAACCAATCGGTTCACCGTTGTGATACATGGGATCTTTAATCTCGA
>CAZRMH010000140.1:0-17996 GCA_964600935.1 uncultured Candidatus Obscuribacterales bacterium | reverse complement strand
GGTCACCGGGTGGATTATGCTTGATACCGTGCCTCTCGGTTTCGAACTTTGGCGCCAGTTTAATGCCTTCCCTCCGACAGTGAAGCCTGAAGAACTGGGTCTCACTAAAGCGACACCGGATATTGGCAAATCAGAGAAGAAACGAAAGTCTAAGTAGAGGGAACACTTGCCACAGATAATCAAGCTTTTGCTCCTGACGACCGGCTGGCTCCTGCTGTGGGCTTGGGCAGAGCTACCTGTGTTCGCTCAGGACCTCCAAAGGCCAGACCAACAACCAGAGTTGAGAGGACTGACGCTCAATCTTGACAGCTTTGCCAACTTAAATGGAAATCAAAAAGGATTTACTTTTGAAAAACTATTGGATTTGGTCAATCGCAATTATCCAAAATTACTTAGTGCTGATGCAGAGCGACGTATCGCCGGCGCAAAGCGTCTTGAGAAGGCGGGCTCTTTTGACCCGGTTCTCACTCATGTCAGTGAATATTTGCGAGTCCAGGACACATTTACTCCAGGCAAAGCGAAAGACGCGATCCACAATGAGTCTCGTTTGGACCTGTTGACGAGATCCGGTGTGAGATTTTTTGCTGGTGCAAGGCTGAACCCGAATGACACAAAAACTCCGTTTGTGCCGACCGGAAAATCTGGTGAATATACTGCTGGAGTTTCGGTGCCCCTCTTGCGTGGACTGCGAATCAATGAAAAGGCAGCAGCCGAGCAGCAGGCCAAGCTGGGAGAACCGCTGGCCGACCAAATCTTTGGTGCTGGCCGATTTGATGTTCTATTCAAAGCTGCTGCTACATACTGGGAGTGGGTTGGCTCGAAAGCTCGAAACGATGTTTCTAGAAATCTCTTGAAAATCGCAGTAGACCGAGTGGAGCAAATTAAAGAACGAGTAAATGCGGGTGATGCACCAGCGATAGAAGTTGCTGAAGCGGAACAAGAAATTCATCGACGACAGGCATTGTTAACCAGGGCTGACAGAGAATTTCAGAAGGCCTCCATCGCACTTTCTCTTTTTCTCTGGAACGAAAGCGGACCGCTGGAAGTTCCACCTGTGCGCGAAGTTCCGCGTCTGGATTTTGCTCCTCGACAGATCACTGAGGCGGAGCAAAGCGAAGGAATTAGAGTGGCCTTGTCGCGCAGACCAGAGCTCAAGAGGATAAGGTATGAGCGAGAACAGGCAAAAGTCGAACTCGCATTCGCGCAGAATTTCTTGCTTCCAGCCATGGATCTCTTTGCTGTTCAGGGCGCAGATACAGGGCCGGATGGTATCGGACCGGTAGTGCGCGGCGGTGTCAACCTATCAGTGCCAATTCGTCAGCGAACTGCCAGAGGACAAATCGCAGCTGCCAAATTGAAAATTCAGAAATTGACGTTGGATGAGAAGTTCGAAAGACAACGGATCGAGATGGAGATTAGAGATGTGGCATCCGCTATCAATACATCGTGCGACAAATATAATGCTGCTGTTTTGGAGTTAGGGAAAGCCAGGGAAGTCGAAGCGGGCGAGAAGTTGCGCTTCGGCGTCGGTGACAGCACACTTTTTTTAGTTAATCAGCGCGAACGTTTTTCGGCGGAAGCTGAGTTAAGAATGGTTGAGACTCACGTCGAATATCTGCAAGCAGTATCTGCGCTGAAAGCTTCTACATGCAGCCTCTAGTGGACTAAAACGCACAGATTGGCAAGTCTGTATTCAGTCCCGGTTGATCGGTTATACTTGCATATATTGAATGATTAATATATTCAGAATCTTGCATGTGTAGTCGTCACTGATTTGAAAATGATTCAACCAACAGAACTCCGCTCGACGTATAGAGAATGTATGGCAGCACTGACTACCAAGCATGAGAAGTCGCGAGCGATTGCGACACCAATGCGTGCCGGTCTTGGTTTGAATTTATACACCGTAGATTTTGATACTGATACTCTCGGTACCTTTACTGGGGAAGTGGAAAGAAAAGGATCTGCTCTCCAGAGTGCATTGAGAAAAGCCCGGATCGGCATGTCCATATCGGGGATGAAACTTGGTATCGCCAGTGAAGGCAGCTTTGGTCCGCACCCTCAAATTCCAATCGTTTGCGCCGGAGAAGAAGTTTTAGTTTTTATCGACGATAAGCTCAACATTGAGGTTTTTGAACGATTAGTTTCACTCAAAAATAATTTTGCCAATTGTTCTGTGCAAAATTTTGAAGGCTTGTCCGACTTTTTGACCAGGATGAAGTTTCCTACCCATGCGGTGATTGTCAGGCCAAGCCGTCCGCGGACCAATTTAGTTTCAAGGATCACTTCGAAACTCGGCCTGCGCAATCAAGAGAATCAAATTTTTAAGGGAATCTCAAATCGGGGTGAACTAGAGGAGGTCTTCGAGCATTGTAAGTCGCTTTCCGAAGATGGTCGTGTGCTTGTTGAATCAGATATGCGCGCTCATGTTAATCCGACAAGGCTGCGCGTAATTCGGCAGCTGGCAATTAAATTGGCTCGACGGCTATCGAATCATTGTCGCTCTTGTGGCTGCCCCGGCTGGGGAGTGACTGATGTCGTCAGAGGGCTTCCCTGTGCGGATTGCGGATTGCCTTCTGATTTACCGAAATCGGAAATTTTCTCTTGCCCGGGTTGCTCGCATAGAGAAACGTCTCCGCGTGCTGGTGCATCAGTGGCCGATCCGATGTACTGCAACAGGTGCAATCCATAAAAAACAATTTTTCGGAGCAAAACCTCAAGAGGAATTCAAATTGAACAAGCATCTTGCTAATCTGGAAAACGAAAGCGTTTTTATAATCCGTGAAGCTTTTGCCAAGACGAAAAGTTTGGCATTGCTCTGGTCAATGGGAAAAGATTCAACTGTTCTTCTGCATCTGGTGCGAAAAGCTTTTATGGGACAATGCCCGATTCCGCTCGTGCATGTCGATGAGAGTTACGAACCGGAAGAGATGATCGCCTGGCGGGATGAGTATGTCAATCGGCATGGCCTCAAGCTTATCGTGGGGCAAAACAAGAAAGCTTTGGCCGAAGGGATGGGACCGCATCGAGGACGTTTGGTCTGTTGCGGCGCGCTGAAGACCCAGGCTCTCAAAGACACAATTAAGGAGCAGAAAATTCAGGCTTTGCTGGTTGGTATTCGTCAGGACGAAGAAGGATCACGAGGGAAGGAGCGAGTGGTATCACCGCGCTCAACATCGGGCGAATGGCACTATAAAGACCAACCTGCCGAGGTGTGGAATCACTATAATCTGCACACTCCTGATGATGTTCATCTGAGAATTCATCCGATTCTTCACTGGACAGAGATGGATGTTTGGGAGTACATTCTCCAGGAATCAATCGAAGTAATTCCACTCTATTTCGCGAGAAACGGGATGCGTTATCGCAGCCTCGGATGCGCACCTTGTACTGGTGGGATTCCCTCGGACGCCTCGTCCGTTGAGGAAATTATCGCTGAGTTAAAACTGACGAACAGCTCAGAAAGAGCCGGGCGGGCTCACGACAAAGAGGAATCCTATGCACTGCAGAAACTGAGGAAGGATGGCTTCATGTAGTGGAGTGTATCCTCGGACAATTTGCACCGCTGACGGTGGCGACTGATTGGTCGAACGAAAAGTTATGGTTAAGCGAAGAGGACAAGCCGTCGCATTAGTGTAATGGAACTTCCGGCACCTTTTGCTGCAAATTAATGGATACCACCGACAATCGCTTAATCAGATGCGCTGTCTGAGTCCTTTTCGGTGATTCGATAAAGTGTCGGCAGAACAACTAAGGTCATCACCGTCGCCGTCAGCAATCCGCCGAATACGACAGTCGCTAACGGTCGTTGAACTTCGGCACCAGTGCCGTGTGAAAAGATTTTCGGCAGAAGACCCATAGTGGCGACGAGTGCCGTCATCAAAACCGGTCGTAATCGCGTTGTCGCTCCTTGAACAATCGCCTCCCGAATTTCGACGCCTCGATTTTGTAACTGCATGATGTAACTCAGCATAATCACTCCATTCTGCACCGCCACGCCGAACAACGCAATAAAACCGATGATTGCGGGAACGGATAGTGTTTGCTGGGATACGTACAATCCGACTATTCCGCCTATCAGAGCAAACGGAACGTTCAACATTATCAGGGCTGCATTTTTAATCGAGTTGAACGATGAGAATAGCAGAATGAAGATCAAACCAAGCACGATCGGGACGACGATGGAGAGCCGTTCCATCGCTTTGCGTTGATTCTCGAATTGCCCGCTCCATACGAGGCGATAGCCCTTTGGAATTTTGACATTTTTAGCGACGCGCTCCTGAGCTTCGGCAACGAATGAACCGAGATCTCTGTTTCGCACATTGGCTAACACCGCGGTCCTGCGCTGGCCATCCTCTCTGTTTATGGTCACCAAACCACGAGTTCTGGAGAATTTCGATAAATGATCGAGAGGTACACGAGCGCCTGATGGCGTGTCGATGTTTATATCGGCGATGTCCTGCGGGCTATCTCGGTAAAGCTTGTCATACCGCACCAATACTGCAAAACGCTTATAGCCCTCAATAACTTCGGTGACGCTGTCTCCAGCCAATGCCACTCGAAGCACGCCCAATACATCATCTGAGTTTAAACCGAAGCGTGCGATCGCTCGCCGGTCAACTTCAATTTGTAATTCTGGTAACCCGAGCAACGGCTCGCGCTGCAAATCCACGGCGCCGCGAACTTTTGCCATCTCTCCCTGGATTTGGGCGGCCAGTCGGGCAAGCACTTTTTCGTCGTCGCCAAAGATCTTGATACCGAGATCGGCTCTAATACCGGCGACCAGGTCGTCAATCATGTCGGCGATTGGTTGTGAGAAACCATACGCTACGCCCGGAATCGATTTGAGACGCTCCGACATTTTGTTAATCAGTTCTTCCTTATCCTTTGTGGTTTTCCAGTCACTATGCGGTTTCAAGCCGATGTAAAAGTCAGTCGAATCGACACCATCAAGACCGGGTCCATTTGTTGGTCTTCCTGTTCTCGATACGACAACTTTGACTTCCGGAAACTCGAGCAGCGTCTTCTCAATTGACTCGGCGTATCGTCTCGAATTTGTATGTGAAACGCTGGCCGGCATCTTTGTACGCAATAGAATCGATCCTTCGTCCAGAGTAGGAATGAATTCAGAACCGAGAAAGGGCAGTAAGCAGAAGCTCGCCGCCAGGCAAGCGACGCTGGTACCAATAACGACTTTTGGTTTATCGAGAGCGAAGTTCAGAATCGGAATGTATCTGTTGCTTATCCACACGATGACAGGGTTTTCACGCTCTTGAATTTTGCCGCGCAGCACCCAATAGCACAACACCGGAATAATGGTCAGAGAGCAGAGCAGCGATCCGGTAATTGCGTAAATGAATGTCAAGGCGAGCGGTTGGAACATCTTGCCTTCAATGCCTTCAAGCGCGAATAGGGGCAAGTGCACGGCGATAATGATGCTAATCGCAAAGACAACCGGTCGACCAACTTCCGTTGCAGCGTTGAGAATGACTCCGAACGTGTTGACCTTGTCTGACGAGTGGTGCGCCTTTGACAGATGCCGGTAAATGTTTTCTACCATAACGACGCCGGCGTCGACGATCACCCCGAAGTCCACAGCTCCCAGTGTCATCAGATTGGCAGTCAAGCCTGTGTATTTCATTAGAATGAAACTGAACAACAGCGAGATGGGAATAATTACCGACACGATCAAGGCGCTCGGAATATGGAGCAAAACCGCAGTCAAGATGACGATGACGAGCCCGCCGCTGAAGAACAGAATCTCTTTTACGGTTTCGATTGTTTTTTCAACAAGTTCGGTTTGATCGTAAAAAGCAACCAACTTCACTGAGTGCGGAAGTTCTTTTCGTATATCTTCGATTTTGTCTTTAACCTGCTCTACAACCGCTTTCGTGTTGACGCCTTTGCGTGTGTAAACAATCCCGATTACAGTCTCGCCGTGACCGTCTTTAGACGAAGAGCCGCGACGAAACGCCTCGCCGATCTTGACGTCGGCTACTTGACCTACTTTTACTGGTGTGTTGTCGACTTCCTTGAGAACGATATTCTTTATGTCATCGAGCGAACGAATTCGCCCAATCCCCCGAATCACAACCTCTTCACCTGCTTCTTCGAAGAAGTTACCGCCGATGTTGTCGTTGTTGGCCGAAACTGTTTTGACAACATCGCTGAGTTTTAGTCCAAACTTTCGCAACTGCATCGGGTGGATTACAAGTTGATACTGTTTTACGAAACCACCGAAGCTGCCGACGTTGGCGACGCCTGGCACCGATCGAAGTTTTCGTGCGATGTCCCAGTCTTGAATAGTGCGCAACTCAGTGTTGTTCATTCGGTCAGACTCGAGTGAGTACATGTAAACCTGGCTGAAGCTTGAGATCACCGGGCCGAGCTCGGGCCTTCTAACACGCTGCGGAAGGTTCGATTCGATTTGCATTAGCCGTTGTTGAACTAACTGTCGAGCGAAATAGACGTCCGTGTCATCGTCGAATATTGCTGTAACAACCGATAATCCGAAGCTCGAGGACGAGCGAATTTGTTTGATTTTTGGTAAACCGTTGAGTGCATTTTCTATCGGGAAGGTGATCAGCAATTCGATTTCTTCGGTCGCCATACTCTCGGGTTCAGTGATTATCTGCACCTGAACATTACTTACGTCAGGGAAGGAATCAATCGGGATGTTCATCATGCTCCAAATCCCGAACGCCACAATACCGACAGCAACAATCAATGTCAGCAGTCGCTGCTTCAACGCTACTCGAATCAAGCTGTCAATCATAGAGTCTCCAGGTTTAGATGATTCCCGCTTCTAAAAATGTCCAATTTTTTTCGTGCGAACATACAAACAATTGGCGGCTTACCAGCCACAGACCATCAACATCTATCTTCACCTCTATTCACGCAAACCAATCGTTATGTCTCGAAAATTTTTTGCGTCTTTGGGCTCAAAGTCTATTTTTCGCAGCGGCGATTTATGAAACTATCTCGACTGAAAAAAACAGTAGACGTTTTTACGCGGTGGCTATTTCTCAGGTCTTTTATGGTATCACTAGTGATGGCGGTTTCGAGTATGAATTTCAGCACTAAATCGCACTACTTCGGCAGGCGAGTTCGATAACGCAGCCCTGAAGTTTTCGAGCTTAAGTATCCTATCGGACTCTCGATAAGATATGAAGCTGAATTGTCGCCCAAATGCCTAATTCGGTTTTGGTTCTCTTTCTCGACTTCGTTTTTGGCACTCAGCGATTGATTATCAACGAGGCAAAAATCATCCTTTTAGCGCTAAACAGCAGTTTGTTGTCCACCGGAAAGAATTCGTTTCACCGTGTATGCCGCAATCCGAACATACGCAAGCGCCATTAAGCCAACGTATGCAAAACCGTCCATATACCAGCGGTCGCCGCGATAATGCTTGCGCCAGAATCGATACAGTCCGCGGTGCGATGACAGAATCATTCTTGCTTTCACTTGCTTGATCGATTGACCGTAGTGGTGCACGACCTGCGCTGCAGGATCGAACCAGATCTCCCAGCCATGCTGTTTTACGCGATAGCACCAGTCTACTTCTTCGAATAACATCCAGTAGCCTTCGTCCAGCAAGCCGACTTCATTCAGAACGGTGCGCCGAATCATGAGGCATGCGCCCTCTGGCTGATCCACTTCGCGTTGATCGTCATGGTTCCAGTCCAACATTTTATATGCGCGAAACTGAGTTCCCTGGCTCGATCCAGGGGGGAACATCTTGCTCAGCCCGATCAATTCGTAGAGCATACCGATAAAAGTCGGAAATGCACGACACGATCTTTGCACGCTGCCATCAGTGTTTAGCAACTGCGGTGCTACGACTCCACAGCGTGGATGCGATTCAAAAAATTCCAACAACAATTTAATCGAGTTTGGTCGCACCTCTGTATCCGGGTTGAGCAGCAGAACATAGTCGCTATTAGTTTCTCGCAGCGCTTGATTGTTTGCTTTGGCAAAACCAAGATTTTCTTTGTTTCTAATCAACCGAACCCAGGGATGCTCCTGTGCGACCATGTCGGCGGAGCCGTCGTGCGAGTCGTTGTCGATAACGAAAACTTCTGCATCAACATGCGGAAGCCGGGCGAGTTCTTCCTTAACCGTGTCGAGGCAGCGATTTAGGAGTTCGCGAGTGTTCCAGCTTACAGTTACTATCGAAAGGCGCATAATGTCAGCAATTTGAATTTGGTCTCACATTGTAACCGGCCTGAGTGAGATGGTTTCAACCAAGGGCATCACTTTCTATAAATAAGTCCAATATTATCGAGATACGTCGTCGAATAGCGCCGCTGTTGCGTACAATTTGCTCGCTATGCTTATCAAACGGCTAACCGATATATTTCTTACCACTGTGGCGCTCGTGCCCTTCTCGCCAGTAATGCTGGGCTGCGCGATTGCGATTAAACTGGACTCCCAGGGACCGATTATCTTCAAACAAAAACGTGTTGGCAAAAATGGTGAATTGTTTGAAATTTATAAATTCCGAACGATGCGCGTCGGCACACCGGACCTGGCCACAGACCAGATGCAGAAGCTGCCTAGCCCTATAACTAAGGTCGGTGGATTTCTGCGAAAAACCAGTCTGGATGAGCTTCCGCAGTTGTTCAATGTGATCAAAGGTGAGATGAGTTTGGTTGGGCCTCGACCAGCTCTGTATAATCAAACGGAACTCACGGCTTTGCGCGCTGATGCCGGTGTTCTCGCGTACCCGCCTGGCATTACGGGATGGGCGCAAGTTAATGGACGCGACGAATTGCCAGATCCAGTGAAGGTTGAATTCGATAAATGGTATTGCGACCACTGGAGTTACTTTCTGGACTGGCGCATCTTGTTTTCCACCTTGTCTGCAGTTGTGAGCAGGCGCGGTGCTAAGTGAAACACTCACAAACTCAATAGGTTAAGACCATGAAGGGACTGATTCTGAGCGGTGGTAAGGGTACGAGAATGCGTCCGATCACGCATACTGCGGCTAAGCAGCTGCTGCCCGTTGCCAATAAGCCGATTCTTTATTACGGTGTCGAGGCTCTGGTGAATGCCGGTATCAAAGAAATCGGTATTATCATCAGCCCTGAAACCGGCGAAGACGTCAAGAAGAGCGTCGGAAACGGCGAGCGCTGGAACATTAAGGTCGAATACATTCTTCAAGACCAACCAGCCGGTCTGGCACACGCTGTAAAGACAGCCCAGCCCTTCCTCGGCGACGATCCATTCGTTATGTATCTTGGCGATAACTTGATCAAAGACGGCGTGGGTCCTCTGGTTCGCGAGTTTGAGAAAGGCGGCGCTGATGCATTTATCCTTCTAAAGGAAGTCGAGAATCCATCATCGTTTGGTGTTGCAGTTTTAAATCCCGATGGCTCGATCAAGAAACTTGATGAGAAACCGGCGAAGCCCGAATCAAATCTAGCTCTTGTAGGTGTGTATCTCTTCAATAAAGAAATTCACAAAGCAATCAGTCTTATCAAACCAAGTCGTCGTGGTGAACTAGAGATCACCGATGCAATTCAAAAACTAATCGACATCGGACACAAAGTCGACAAGCATATTTTGACGAGCTGGTGGTTGGACACTGGGAAGAAAGACGATATGCTCGAAGCTAATCGCGTTGTGCTCGATGAGATGATTGATGTAAACATCGAAGGCTCGATCGACGAAGGATCGAAAGTTTCGGGGCGGGTAAACATCGGCAAAGGCTCGAAACTGATCAATTGCACCGTCCGCGGACCAGCAGTGATTGGCACTGATTGCTTGTTGGAGAACAGCTACGTTGGCCCGTTCACATCGATAGGCGATCGCGCACACGTTTCCTTCGCTGAAATCGAGCATTGCATCCTCAGAGAAGACTGCAAGATTACCGATTTCCATGGTCGCATTGCCGACAGTTTAATCGGCGTCAATGTCGAGCTCACTCGAGGCGCACATCGTCCTGTCGCCTTCCGCTTGATGCTGGGCGACGATAGTAAGGTTGAAGTCGTTTAAAACAAATGCGCTCCGCATCGACCCGTCGAAGGTCGATTCGCTTTAAAACTGAACACCTACACTATTTAGTTTTTAATTGCTCGGTAATCTTATTGAGTTCCGCTTTTAAAGCGTCGATTTCACTTGCCGGATGCTTGAGAGTTGTGAGCAGAGCTATTCGCGTTGCCAGAAATCGCCCGTAAGTCTCTTTGTCTAGAGCAGCAGTGGGAGCCAGTTTATAAAATTTATCGCTATACGGCAGCGCTTTTTCGAACTGGTTTGTCACGTGATATTTCCCGGCGGCATGTTCATATGCCATGGCTTGAACGAAGTGTTCAAACTTGGTTTTAGGTGGCGCGTTCTTAAAGCCTTCGACAGATTTTAAATAGTACGAGAGGGATTTTTCATGCTCGTCCCTCATCGAATAGCAATCTCCGATGTAGCAATTCAACTCCGCGACTTCTATGGATTTGGGATTCCTGGCTGTTTCGATAGCAAGGGCTCTTTTGTAGTATTCCGCTCTAATCCCCCAGCCTTCCTTCGTATGCGGCTGCCGCTGCGCCAAGAGAGAATATTGCTGGCAAATAGAGGTGTCTGAGAAACCCAAACTATCGGCAATGGACAACATCTTATTTGCCAACATCAAGCCGGAGCGTTTGTTCGGTAGTTCAGGAATTACAAGGAGAATTAGGTGCACAAGTTCTGATGTTTCAGCGGTGTTTCCAGATTTCATGGAAAGCGCTAATGCATTTTTGTAATGGTTTACCTGGCTCTCGTTCGAACCCAGGTGTCCTTCTATATGACCGAGACTCACCAAATAGCGGCTTATACGAGGACTCTTGTCAGTGTAGGCTTTGATTGCCTGATTCAATAAACCCTCATATTCGGATTTCAGTTTCCGCCATGCTTTTGGTGACTTCGGCACGGACATCTGTGCATTGAGTTTTGCCAACTTTGAAAGAAACTCGGATTTGCCGTTGATCACGAGGTCTGGAAAATCCTGTTGCAATCGCAATAGGTCTTCTGGCTTTATTTCTCTGGTACCAAGATTCAAATAGCATCCAAGCGGCAGGACATCAGCAAATTCGCGCACGCTAGCTGCGTCAAAGCCGTTTTTGTCGACGTGTAATTGCCGGAGTCGTCTTAACTTAAACAGTTTTCGCAGACCGGCAGCAGTGATTTCTGTGCTAGTTAAGTTTAGATTTGACAGTGTCGGAATTTCTGCGATGTCGACTAAGCAGGCGTTGTGTAAGGAAGTTTCACTTAGGTCCAAACTCATAAGATTCTTCAGTCCGACTAAATTCTTGATCGCGGCATCCTCAATTCTGCTGGCGCTTGCGTTCAAAGAATGTAGATTTGTCAAACGCCCTATGTGTTCTAAGGTTTTCAGATTTGTCTTTCTTGCATTCAACGAAATCACCTTTTCTGGATTTTCGATTTTCAGAATCGAGCTGTCATCAAATGTGGTGTGTTCGACTTTAATAGCCGGGCTGTTTAATTGCTCGAGGGTTGGCTCAGGGTATTTGAATACGAATTCTTCGTTGTGAACTACGATTTTCTTAGCGACGACTTGTTTGTTGTCTTTGCTAGACCTCGTTTCCACTGTTAAACAAAATGCAGTGATTGCAATTAAACCGATTAGGGTAGCTGCAGCCAGTTTAGCCTTGGAACCTTTTGTAGTGTCACCGGCAGTGCCAGTGTTGATTTCGCTGATTTCATCGTTTGAAGGCGTTTCGCTCTTAAAGGGCAAGTTCGATAGGATTGGAACGATCGTGTGGTCCAGATCGGGGCGCTCCTCAGGATCCTTCGACAACATCGCATTGACTAACTCGATCAAATCGACTGGCAGATCTTGCCCATCAAAAGTTTTCGTTACCGCAGGAGCCGCTGTGTTCGAGATCAGCATGATAGTCTCGATTGCATTGCTTCCGACCAGGGGCGCACTGCCGGTCAGACAAGTAAACATCAGCGCTCCGAGAGAATAAACATCCGACATCGGGGTTATGGTCGTTGCTCTAGCTTGTTCGGGGCTCATGTATAGCGGAGTTCCGACGATTTGCCCGGGGCTGGTTAATCTGCTTTCAACATCGCCGTCCTCTGCCTCAACGCGTTTTGCCAAACCGAAATCCAAAATCTTTATGGTGAGTGCACCGTCAGATTTCTCGCTAACCAGAATGTTGCCCGGCTTTAGGTCGCGATGTATGACTCCGCGTTTGTGTGCATGCGAAATAGCTTCGGCAATCTGAATAAAAATAGTGGTGAATTTTGTCAGATCGAAACTTGTACGCCCGCCAAGAAAATATTCGTCAATCGGCTTGCCATCAACAAATTCCATTGCCAGGTAAGCAAGACCTTGTTCCAATCCGAAATCATTAATGGTGGCAATGTTTTCATGACGAAGCTTTGACGCCAGTTTTGCTTCCTGTTGAAAGCGCAAAATCTGTTTTTCATCGCCGTGAATAGGAATGACTTTGAGGGCAACCACTATTTTGCGGTCCAGGTCTTGTGTTTTGAAGACCTGCCCATTCGCTCCTGATGCAATGTAGTCGAGAATTTCAAACTTATTTAAAAAAACAGAACCAACTCTCAGGCGGGCTAATGGCTGTTCTTCAATCGATGGATCGAAATCGTTGGTTTCCAAATCGATAAATCCCACTAAATCCGTGTTCCGATTATGTTCCCTTTCGTCTGCGTGCAGCTCGGGATTTTCCAATCTATTTATGAGGGACTTTTTGTCTTTTCACGAGTAGTGGAAATAAAACATCATTTGAGTGAAGACATTAGTGCTGTTTAAACAACCGCCTCATGAGAACTCATCGCTCCTCCCGACAACATGAAACAATATTCACACAGGACGGCTTCTAGATTATCTGGGGCGGGTTGATTTAACCGGCTGTGACAGTTGACAATCAGATGGTTCATTCCAGAACGTTCATTCGTTTCTCACTCATAACGTTTTTTGGCGACAGCAGAAGAGGTAATCTATGCGACTCTTGGTAACAGGCGGACTGGGCTTTATCGGCAGCAATCTCGTGCGCCATTTGCTCAAAACATATCCATCTTATGACATCATCAACCTTGATGCTCAGACATATGCCGGACACTTGGAAAACCTGGAAGACGTAGCGAATAACCCGCGTTACAAATTCGTCAAAGGGCGTATCGAAGACGCCAACCTGGTCGAAAAGATTGTCTCCGGTGAGTTGTTCGGAAAGATTGACGGCATTCTCAACCTCGCTGCTGAAAGCCACGTCGATCGTTCAATCGAAGACCCTGCTGTATTCGTACATTCGAACGTGCTTGGAACTCAAGTTCTCCTTGATGCCGCTTTCCGGCATGGTCTGGTGAAAGGCACGAAACCAGGCGTCGACGCCAAGTTCAACATGCGATACGTACAAATTTCCACCGATGAAGTTTATGGATCGCTTGGGCCGACCGGCTATTTCACTGAGGATACGCCGCTTGCACCGAACAGCCCATACTCGGCGAGTAAGGCTGGATCCGACATGCTGTGCCGCGCTTACTTCCATACGTTCGCGATGCCGGTGATGATCACCAGATGCTCGAACAACTATGGTCCTTTCCAGCACCCAGAAAAATTGATTCCACTGTTCATCGACAATTTGATGAACAACAAACAAGTACCTGTATATGGTGATGGCGCCAACGTTCGCGATTGGTTACATGTAACCGATCACTGCCGCGCAATCGACGCTGTATTCCACAAAGGCGAAGCCGGTGAGGTCTACAACATCGGTGGCAACAATGAGCGCACCAATATGCAAATCACCCGACTCTTGCTCAATGAGCTCGGCAAGGGAGAAAACTTGATCCGCTATGTCGAAGATCGCCTCGGTCACGACCGTCGCTATGCGATCGATTCATCCAAGATGCAGAGAGAACTTGGTTGGACGCCGCAATACACCTTCGAAACCGGCATCAAAGAAACGATCAACTGGTACAAAGCAAACCAAGTTTGGCTCCGTAAGGTCACCGGCCGCTACGAAGAAGCCGTGGCTATGGAACAAGCCGCAGCAGCCGCTGCAGCTGCTCATGCTGCCGCAGCAGTAGCGACTACGCCAACAATCATCTAAAATTATCCAGGTTACCGGTCGCGGTTAACTGTACTTTTTAAGACCTCCCGGGTATCACCCGGGAGTTTCTTGCAATTACCGCTACGATCAGAGGAAGGGAGTACAAAATGACCGAAAAACGGCTTCTCGTCACCGGTGCCGGTGGCATGTTGGGACAGGCTCTGGTTGCTTGCCTCGAGGCTCGTGGGCATGTGGTGATCGCGATGCCGCGTGAGAAGTTGGATGTCACGAATTACGAGCAGGTCGTCGAACAGCTCAATCTCCACACACCTGACCTGGTGCTGCATTGCGCGGCATACACCAAAGTCGACCAGGCCGAATCCGAACCAGAGTTAGCGTTTTTCATCAATGGTTATGGAACTGAAAACCTTGCCGTAGCTTGCAATCACATCAACATTCCGCTGCTCTATGTCAGCTCCGATTATGTCTTCGATGGCGCCGAGCGTAATCGCCCCTACACCACCTGGTGCGATACCAAGCCTCTATCGATCTACGGAAAGACGAAACTTGCAGGCGAGAGAGCCATCATGAGGCATCTCAGACGCTTCTATATCGTCAGAACCAGCTGGCTTTATGGTCCAAACGGCAAGAATTTTGTTGAAACCATTCTGCAAATGGCCCAGGATGGCAAACCTTTGCGCGTGGTCGCCGATCAATTCGGCTCGCCGACTTGCACATTGAGTTTGTCTGAAACGATTGCAGACCTGATTCAGACCGAACGGTGGGGCATCTATCACGCATCCGACGACGGAGTGACCAATTGGCACGAATTCGCGCAGGAGATAGTGAAAGATTTTGATGTTTCAGTGACACCGATTGCCACCTCTGACATGCCAAGACCTGCTACCCGACCTAAATATTCCGTTATGGACAAAACCACTCTGATCAACACGATCGGTCGTGAGCTGCCCACCTGGCAGGATTCGCTGCATGCTTACCTGCGGTTGCGAAAGACAAAGACACTAGCTTAAACGGGCAGCAACGCGCTAAAAATCTGGTATTCTATGCACTTATTTAGTGGATAGATACTACTGTTCGAGGCGAAAGATCGGCTAGCTATGAGCGTAAAAGCACTTACAAAAGATGAAATCGGTCAGGATTTCGCAACTGAGTTGTCGGTCCAGGACTATGCGCGCAAAACACCCATTGAGGGCGTCAAAATCATCGACTTGAAGTTGATGATGGACGACGGTGGCTGTTTCACCGAAATTTTGAGACTGGATGAAAACGGCAACTTCCTCGGCATTCCCGAACTTGCTGATTTTAAAGTCAGGCAGTCAAACTATTCGCAGATGCTCCCAGGCGTAATCAAAGCTTTCCATCTGCATTTTAATCAAGAAGACGTCTGGTTCATTCAGCCTTACGACAGAGTTTTAATCGGCCTGTTTGATGCCAGAAGCAATTCTCCGACGTACAAATCGCAAATGCGCTTCGTCATGGGTGGTGGGCGTTCGCAAATTCTCTACATTCCTAGAGGAGTTGCTCACGGTCTGGCTAACCTCTGGAGCGTGCCGTCCAACATGATTTATTTCGTCAATCAATTCTTCGACGTCAACGAACCGGACGAGCGCAGGCTTCCATGGGATGCTCTGGGCGAAGAATTCTGGACGGTCAAAAAAGGCTAGAAACTCGCTTAACGCTACTTCGAGACTAAGGGCGATCAGCTTTGAAGTCTTTTGGCACTGAAGGTTTCAGCTTCTTGAGCGCTTCTTCGATGTCCTTTGTTGTAGCGACGCCGAGTTTCAAATCTAGAGTTTTTAAAAACGCTTTGTCGACATCCTGGCTAAATTTCTGGTTGTAGTCTTCTTTAGGCATGCCGAGTTTCGTCATCATGCGTTTCTCAAGTTCTTTAATTGTCTCCGGTTGGGTCGCGTCTTCCCTTAACCCGAGGGCTTTATTCACCTCTTTAGGATCGCGCAATTCGCCAATTTTCGCCTCTTTTATCACCGCATCTAGTGCCGGTCCGTATTTTGTTTTCATAACGCTGTCGCGGGCTTGCTTATGCGCGAAATCAAACGAATTCTGCAGGTCGGCCGGAATTGAAGCGCGTTCAGGCATGTTTTTCACAACCTGATCGTCTTTTTTCAAGGCGTATTCCATGGTGTCATATACGGTGCGTTGCGGTATCCCGTCGACGAGATTACTATCACCCTTATCGACTAGCGAGAACGACAGTTTGTTGGCATTGCCGGTCGCATCTTCTCGGAAGGAGAACTTGCCGCCGTCTTTTTTTAAGTCGGTATTCAGATTGTCGACGAAGTTTCGCATCGATTGCGCGCGTTCTTTTATGGGCTTCCCTTCGGTGAGAGCCAGTTGGGAGTGGAATGCTGAATGAATTTGTTCTCGATCGGCATCTTTGAGGTCGGTGATTTTAAACTTAGTCTTCATCGCGGTAGCGAGCTCACTGGCTTGCTCTTTAGTCTTTTCCGAGATGGGTTTTGGTGGTGGCAAATTATTGTCATCAGGCATGAACGCGACCAATTGGTCATGGGTTGCCGGCAGTGGCGTAAACTCGAGAAAGCCCTGGTTCGAAGCCGTTTTTCCGGTGGTCAGTGAGTTGGCTTTCGAGTCGAACGCAGAGGTAAATGCCGACAACGATTCCTGTCGAGCGTGTTCTCCTCGTTCGCCGCTTTTCTCTGCCGTCAGAGTACTCGGCGCATCAAGCGTCTTAAACATTCATCGATACCTCGGTGTGCAAACTCATGCCCATCATGGCGTGATGTTCGTGAACTTTTTGTAGCCACGTTATACGTATACTTCCCATAGGCTGCGCCCGTCCGAAGTTTCAGTCGTGTGAATTGGTTACAATAATTCGTGAGCTAAACGTATTCAAAAATATTGCAAGATTATTTGGACCGGTAGAGTGCAATATCTCTAGCCGCATCACTTTGGCAGCGGTGATTCGTCATTGTGGAGTTTGGCGCGTATCCGAAATTATTGAACGGCTGCGACCGAAACCGCGTGAGCAACGTGCTCATGAACTGTGCGATCGAGGATGCTTGGAACCAGATCGTCTAATCTTGTTTGACCGGCAATCGCTTGTGCTGCCGCAATTTTCATTTCCGACGTGAAGTGTCTGGCCTCGGCGAGCAGTGCGCCTTTGAACAGACCTGGGAAGGCCAGTGCGTTGTTGATAGTTCTGCCGTCGGCGGCGAATCTAGCACCACTGGCGATGGCAAGTTCCGGATCGATTTCCGGATCCGGATTGGAAATTGCCAGAATGATCTGACCTTTCTGAATTGCCTCAGCCTTGATTAACCCTGGAACTCCGGTAGTTGCAATGACGATGTCCGATTCTCTCATCACAGTTTCTAAATTGGCTGGCGTTCCGCCCTGAGTTTTCAATCGAGTCATCGCGTCATCGCGAAGGTCGGCTCCGAGAATTTCTTTCACGCCATAACTCAGAAGAAGTTGCGCGATTCCAGCTCCAGCAGCGCCGAGACCCAGGATGCCGACACGACAAGCTTCGAGTTTAATTCCGCTTCGTTGACTGATTGTGATCAGTGCTCCGAGTACGACGGCAGCGGTTGCATGTTGGTCGTCGTGTAAGACTGGGATAGCCAGCTCCGCTTCGAGACGTTTTTCGATTTCAAAACATTCCGGAGCGGCAAAATCTTCGAGGTGAATGGCACCAAATGTGGGGGCAATACCCTTTACCGTTCTGACGATTTCATCGACATCTTTCGAATCGATCAAGATTGGGATTCCGCTGATACCAACGAGTTGTTCGTATAGAACGGCTTTGCCTTCCATGACGGGCATTCCGGCGACCGGTCCGATGTTGCCGAGACCCAGGATGGCGGTTCCATTTGTAACGACGGCAACTGAGTTTCCGATGCTTGTGAATATTCGGCTTTGCGATGCATCCTTATGAATCAATTTGCAAATTTGTGCGACACCGGGCGTGTAAATCTTACGCATCTCGGC
>CAZRMH010000139.1:0-18038 GCA_964600935.1 uncultured Candidatus Obscuribacterales bacterium | reverse complement strand
GATGCTCATCGAGCGATTACCTGCCGATGCTGGGGTCGAGAAACAAACGGAATCAATCAATTTGAGTTTGAAAACATCAGTTGATCTTATTAATGACTTGCTCTTGCTCGAGAGTCTGGAAGTCGGACAGTTGGTATTAGGCGTCGCACCAGAAAACTTGCGAGAGCTGGTCGAAACTGCTTCTTTGACGGTTAGCAGTTTGGCTGCTATGAAGAAAATTAAGATCAATAATGATGCCGACAAAGAATATGTCATCGTCGATCGGAATCGAATTCTTCAGGTTCTAACGAATTTGATTTCAAATGCAATCAAGTTTTCGCCATCCGCTGGCACAATTCGAATAGTCTCGACGACTAGAGAAAACGAGGTTGAAGTTAGTGTAATCGACCAGGGAAAAGGCTTGACTGCTATAGACAAAGCGAAACTCTTTCAAAAGTTTCAACAAACCAGTGAAGGCAAATTGGCTGGTGGCACCGGTCTCGGTTTAGCTATTTCGAAACTGATTGTCGAGTCTCATGGCGGTGAGATTGGTGTGGATAGTGAACTTGGACATGGTGCGCAATTTTGGTTCACTATTCCTGTCGTTCAACAACTCGATGCAGAATGAACATAAAACAAAAAACAGCTCTACATGTCGTTCTTTAAACTAAAAATTCCCGCGATCAGCAATAATCCACCTAAAACCTTCGTTGCCAGTGAAATAAAACGCGATACTTTGTCATCGGGCATTCGTGCTGGTTTTGGTCGACCAGCCAAACGTTTTGCATTCTCCATAGTCGGCTTGAGAACGCATTTATTGCCGAATTTGTTTTCGTGATAGACAACCAGATATCTGCCCGGAAACGCCTGCGCAACGTAACCTTCCTCCAGGGCGGAGGGTTGATAGTTGCGTACCTCCAAGGGTCCGTATTCACCATTGATATTAAAATTGATCATCTGTCCGCGTTCGTATGGACCAACGGAGGTGATAGTCGCGGTTGCTGTTCGAAGCGGCTCATGGAGAAGTGCTATTGCTGCTTGCTTTTCATGATTGTATTTTTGGTCCCAATACCATTCCGCGACTTTGTCCGCGTTGAGAGAGGTGGCGAGACACATGATGGCTAAGGCGATCAGAAGCATACTTTTAAAACCATAAGGATCGAAGTGTTGATTGGCAATTTGGAATGGTTGTTTAAGCTGCCAACGAGTATCAATCGCTACCACTTTAGTCGAGAGCGAGCCAAGAGACAATACTTCGGGGCATTCTGGCTTTACCGGACGGTTTTTAGCGGCTGATATACTGCCCATATGCTTGAAAAGCTTACTAGCCATAAAATCGCGAATGAGACGCCCACCGGGCGTCCTTTGACGTCGCATCGATATTCGGCAATCCTGCCGATGCTGCCAGGCTTGGCGGAAAAGAGCGGTGCTGAGATTGTCGAGCTGCTCAAGGCTAGTATCGACGAGGCTGAGCTGACCGCTGTGGCTGACGTGGAAGCGGCGTTCCAGCCATACGGAATGTCGGCAATCGTTGTGCTGCAAGAGTCTCACGTCGCGGCGCATTGTTGGCCCGAGATTGATAAAGTTTTGGTGGACGTTCACATTTGCGACTACTTTTCGGACAATAAACTGAAAGCCGAAGCCCTGTGCCGCGCGCTCGGGACTCGTTTCAGTGGAGTTGATTCTCTGGAGCGCTGGCATTACGCCAGAATCGATGAAAAAGCCGGTCGTTAAAACAACCGCCCCGGTTTCGCCCGGTTTTTCGGCGCTTAATTCTGTGAACGTGTTAAGGATGTATGATCATCCGCATACCTAAATGGATGGGGGTATATGATCGATCCTGTCCAGTCAGTAACCGTCAGGTGGTGCAAATAATATGTTCGACCTTTTCAAAAAACAATTTATCGATGTCATAGAGTGGACCGAATCGACCAATGGGGTTCTCGCTTACCGCTTTCCGGCACAGGATCGCGAGATTCAATCCGGCGCTTCGCTGACGGTTAGCGAATCTCAAATGGCGCTTTTCGTCAACGAAGGCAATATCGCCGACGTTTTCAGTCCTGGTCGATACACTTTGAGTACGAAAACGCTGCCAATTTTGACCACGTTGTTGAACTGGGATAAAGCATTCAAGTCGCCGTTCAAGTCCGACGTCTATTTTTTCTCGACGCGTGAGCAAATCGATCAGCGCTGGGGAACGCCAACTCCGATTCAAATTCGCGATAAAGAATTCGGCGTGATTCGACTGCGAGCTTTCGGGACGTTTTCATACAAAATCGAAGAGCCGTCAACCTTCTATAGCAAGATCAGCGGAACACGCAGTCAGTATACCGTCAGCGAATTAGATGGTCAGCTGCGCTCTTTGGTTACGATGGCGATTGCCACCAAGTTTGGTGGTGGTGAAGTTGCTTTCCTCGATATGGCTCGCGAACAAACTAAGTTCTCTGACGAATTGAAGAAAGAACTCGATCCAAAATTCTTTGAGTATGGATTGAAACTGGAATCATTCGTTGTACAGAGCATCACTTTGCCTGAAGAGCTGCAAGCTTATCTCGACAAACAGTCGCAGATGAATCTAGTTGGCGATCTGCAAAAATACGCAAACTTCCAAGTTACGGAAAGTATTCCGGAAGCCGCTGCCAATTCTGGTGGATTGGCTGGAATGGGAGTTGGTATCGGAGCTGGTGCCCTTATCGGCCAACAGTTTGCTCAATCGAGTCAATCTCTCGGTCAAGGCGCTCAACCAGCAAAAGCAGAAGAGGATCCGTTTGCTGTTCTTGAGAAGCTGGGAACACTTCTTGAAAAGGGAATCTTGACCAAAGAAGAATTTGAAGCTAAAAAAGCCGAGATTCTCAAGAAAATTTGATGCTAGAACTAGCCTGTCCAGCTTGTGGTGCCCCTGTGGCATTCAAATCGCGTGCCTCGGTGTTTGCGGTTTGCTCGTTCTGCAAAACTTCTGCCGTCCGAAATGACATGAATCTCGAGGCGGTTGGAAAAATTGCGGATCTGCAATACGAACTCACGCCGTTTCAAGTCGGAACAACCGGCATGTACGATGGCAAAAAATTTGAAATCATCGGGCGCCTGAAAGTCGCATACGATGACGGATTCTGGAACGAGTGGTACGCACTGTTTGGTGGCGATCAAACCGGATGGCTTGCCGAAGCGCAGGGATTTTTAGCCATGTGTTTTGAACTCGATGACATCAGAGATATTCCATCACTTGATGTTGTTAGCATCGGCAAGCTGATCAACTTGCCACCAAATGGATATCTCCAGGTCGAAGATATGCGGCGAGTTCATTGTATCTACAGCGAAGGTGAGCTGCCTATGGCTGCCGCGCAGGGGCGGCGCTCGATGAGTGTCGACTTGATCGGGGATAATCTAAAAATGGGAACCATCGAGTATGGTGACAACGTTCGCGTGTATGCCGGTCGCTATCAGGACTTCGACGCTTTCACTTTTCAGAATCTGAGGAGAATCGATGGCTGGTAAGGATGATCTTACTCCTATAGTTCCCTCAGGCAATCCTTTTCGTAATCGGAAGGAAAAGCCGGAGGAAAAGAAAAGACCTGGTGTGACGACTTTTTCCTGCGGGAATTGTGGTGGACCAGTCAGCGTCAAATATCCCGGTCACTCGCTGACGACGGTTTGCGAAAATTGTAATTCCGTCATCGATACCAGCAATGAAACGTTTAAGGTCATTGCTACTTATTATTCACAACTGAAAGTCCACCCGCGCATCGACCTCGGCACGCGCGGTGAGTTGATGGGCAAAACCTGGGAAGTGATAGGTTTTGTTGTGCGTGCAGACGTGGCCAGCAGCTTCAAGTGGGAAGAATATCTGCTGTTCAATCCGTACTACGGTTATCGCTGGCTGACTTGCAACAACGGTCACTGGAGCTTCGTTACGATGCTCAAAGAACGGCCTGATCGATCCGCGGCCGTTACCACTTTCGATAACCAACAATACAAACTCTTCTATCACGGTAAGGCCCAAGTCCTTTTCGTTCTTGGTGAATTCTATTGGAGAGTTGCTGTTGGCGAAGAAGTGTCAATGAACGATTACATTCGGCCGCCGTATATGGTGTCGGTTGAAGATGATCAAAACTCAAAAGTTTGGAGTCGCTCCGAATATCTTCCAGTCGATGTCGTTAAACAAGCATTCAAAGTTGATGGTGATGCATTCTCCAGTCCGGTCGGAGTGGCGCCCAATCAGCCGTCTCCAGCCACAGAGACCTGGAACAAAGTTCGTCCGCTTTGGAGTGTTTTCCTTCTTGTCCTGACCTGTATGCAAATTGCGCACTGCTGCCTTGCCACTAATGTGGTCGAGTTTGATTCTCGGATCGCGTACACCTCTAAGCAAGATGGTATGCCGGATCCCACTGGTGGAAAAGCGGAGCAATACACTACCCCGGAATTCATAATCACCAAAGACAATGGCAACGTTCAAATCAACATCAATGCTGATATCGATAACAGCTGGGTTTATGTCTATGGTGAATTGGTAAACGAAGACACTGATGATACTTTCAGTTTCGAGAAAACACTTGAGTATTACCATGGCTATGATGGTGGTGAATCATGGAGCGAGGGCAGCGGTCAAGCCAGTTTCTTGATTGACGGTGTACCGGGTGGCAAGTATTTTATAAACCTGGACACCGATAGTGGTGGCAACTATCCTGCCATGCGAAGAAACTATCAATTGGTTGTCAAACGTGATGTCGGCACCTTCTCCAATTACTTCTGGAGTTTGCTTTTTGTCTCTGTTTTTCCGATCATGGCTTGGCTGAGCATGCGTTCAGTTGAGGTCTCTCGATGGTCTGAAAGTGACTATTCGCCTTATGTTTCGTCGAGTTGAAGGAGCTGATGTTCAATGTTAGCTAAAGCCTACATGATTTTTGGCACAGCCCTGTGCATATTCTTTTTCTACTCAGTTCAGAGTGGTATCACATTTTTTGCTTGGACCAGTGTTAATCATACCAAGCCAACAGGACCGGGACTTCACCATAAATAATCAGGGAGAAAAATTGTGGATCAAGTATTCCAACTTAATCACGTCGGCGCTGCCGTAGTCTATGCGGGGCTCGGTGTAGTGCTCTTGTGTATATCGTTTTTCGTTTTCGATGCGATTACACCAGGCAAGTTGTGGAAAGAGATAGCTGAAGAAAAAAATATGCCGCTTGCGATTACATTGGCTGCCATGACGATAGCAGTAGGCAACATCATCGCGGCTGCGATTCACGGTTAGTGAATTGACGTACTCACTGCTGATCACTGCTTTCGTTATCTCGACTTGCGGTCTGGTTTATGAATTAATTGCCGGAACCGTGGCGAGCTATCTGTTGGGTGATTCGGTGACACAATTTTCCACGGTGATTGGCGTATATCTATTTTCGATGGGAATAGGATCTTTCCTGACCCGGTATATCGAAAAAAATATCATCGCCACTTTTGTCCAGGTTGAAATGTTGGTGGGTCTAGTTGGCGGTTGTTCTGCGGCATTGTTGTTCATGTCGTTCGAGCATGTCGAGAATTTTCGAATTCTGCTTTACTCGCTTGTTACTATTATTGGAATTCTGGTTGGGCTTGAGATTCCACTTCTGATGCGCATCTTGCAGGATCGGCTCGAGTTTAAAGAGCTGGTGTCGCAGATATTTACGTTTGATTATGTCGGTGCGCTGCTGGCATCACTCCTGTTTCCACTAATACTTGTGCCGTATCTCGGACTGATCAGATCGGCATTCCTGTTTGGAATTTTGAACATTGGCGTCTCTTTTTGGACTGTACATCTGTTTCGAAACGAGTTGAAACGGATTGCTGCGCTTCAATCACTGGCCCTCTGTGTAGGAGCTCTATTGGTTGGAGGTTTCGTCTTTTCGGATCAGCTTATGACGATGGCTGAAACCGCGAGCTATCAGGAGCCGATTATTTTTTCTAAGTCGAGTCCGTATCAACGAGTTGTCGTTACGTGCAAAGGGAAAGAAGTTCGACTGTTTTTAAACGGCAATTTGCAATTCAATTCGCGCGATGAGTATCGTTATCACGAAGCGCTGGTGCATCCGGCGATGGCTAGTTTGAAACGCCCACCTGAGAACGTGCTCGTACTCGGCGGTGGGGATGGAATGGCGGTTAGAGAATTGCTCAAATACCCATCCGTTAAGTCGATTCAGCTAGTCGATCTTGATCCGACGATGACGAAATTGTTTAAAAGCGAAGGTTTGCTTTCAATGTTGAACAATAACTCTCTAAACGATCCTAGAGTTGCCATCGTCAATCGAGACGCCTTTATCTGGCTCAGAGATTGCAAAGCGCAATTCGACTGTATGATTATCGATTTCCCTGACCCGAATAATTTCTCTCTGGGCAAACTTTATAGCGATACGTTTTACAAAACGGTGAAGCGGGCTTTGAAACCGGATGGCGTCGTTGTAATTCAGAGTACTTCGCCCTATGTTGCGAAGAACTCCTATTGGTGCGTCGTGAGCACGCTTCAGTCGGTTGGATTTCAAACTACTCCCTATCACGCTTATGTTCCTTCGTTTGGTGACTGGGGCTATGTGATCGCTACGTTGGGTGAGTTTAAACCTGGTACCAATTACCCCGGCGGATTGCGTTATGTCACTGATTCTTCGTTCACGCAGATGCTCGAATTTCCTCCGGACATGCAGCCGACGGAGAGAGCCGTTAATAAGTTGAACAATCAGAAACTCGTGCACTTATTCGAGTCGGAGTGGTCAGAATATGTCGACACCTTCTGATGATGTTCCCGTCGATGGCGACTCGGAAGTACCTTTAGCTGGTGGTGCGAATGCTGCTTCTGGGAACGCCGCCAACGCCGGTGGAGCGAAAATTTCTCGTAAGCTGTTTCTTAAAACCTTGGCCGGGTGCACAGTAGCTGCCGTTTCAGGCAAGTTGATTTATGACCGCTTGTCGGCGACGTCGCGGTTTTCCTGTCAGATTTTGGGACCATCGATGAGTAAGGGGCATCAAGTTCGCGATGGTGGGTATCGAGATATCTCGACCTCGGAACCGCCTGTTGAAACGAAAGTCACCATAATTGGTGGCGGAATGGCTGGACTTTCTGCTGGCTGGTGGTTGAAGAAAAACGGCTTCAATGATTTTGTGATTCTGGAGTTGGAGCGCGCGGCTGGTGGAAATTCTTCATCAGGGAAAAACGAGATCAGCGCTTATCCATGGGGCGCACATTATGTTCCACTCGCCAATGAGGAGTCTGAATATGTTCGAATGATCTTCGAGGAATTCGGAATTATCCAGGGTTTCGATTCGACAGGAGCGCCGAAGTACAACGAACTTTATATGTGCCATGACCCTGAAGAACGTTTGTTTATAAATGGTTCGTTTCAAGAGGGTTTAATTCCTGCTCGGGGTCTGCAGCACGAAGAACGAGTTGAGATGAAGCGCTTTTTCGATATGATCGCGAAGTATCGACAATTGACAGGGAAAGATGGAAAACGTGCGTTCGCCATTCCTGTGGACGTCAGTTCGCAAGATCCGGAACTGATTGCGCTAGACAAAATTTCGATGGCTGAATGGCTTCGTCAGAATCAGTTTAGTTGTAAACCGTTGATGTGGTACGTCAATTACTGCTGTCGCGACGACTATGGTGGCACGCCTGAAACCGTTTCCGCCTGGGCTGGAATTCATTACTATGCGGGGCGAAACGGAAAAGCTGCAAACGCCGATTTGAACTCAGTCGTCACCTGGCCGGCAGGAAATGGTTTCCTAGTAGAGAAATTGCTTGAGAAACTGCATTCGCATGTTCAGACCAATAGTGCAGTAGTGAATGTGGCTGAAATTGAGAACGGCATCATTCAAACAACGTTTTCGAAACAGGCGAATAACAAACGGATTAATTCGCCGTATGTAATTTGTGCCACTCCGCGATTTGTCGCGAAGCATATGGTTTCAAATCTGAGAGGCGGCAAGGAGTTTAATGAGTTGACCTACGCACCTTGGTTAGTGGCTAACATTACCTTGAAGTATGTTCCTGAAGGAAAAGGCGTTGGGCTGGCATGGGACAACGTCAGCTACTCTGGTAAATCGCTGGGCTATGTGGTGGCAACTCACCAAAACATCACCACTCGTCGCAATGCACCGACGGTAATCACCTATTACTATCCATTGACAGATTCGGAACCGACAAAAGAACGAGAAGCGCTTGTCCATCTGTCTGCGCCTGAGTGGTCAGAGCGGATTATTGCCGATCTGGAAAGAATGCATCCGCATATCCGCAATGACATAACTTCCATCGACCTCTGGCCTTGGGGTCACGGAATGATTCGACCGAACGTCGGATTTATTTGGGGCGAGACGCGCAAGCGCATGAAGGAAAATTTTGGAAACGTTTACTTCGCGCACTCGGATATGAGCGGTATCTCGAATTTCGAAGAAGCGCAGTATCATGGTGTAGAAGCCGCGAAGCAAATCTTGCTCAAGCTAGGAGTGTGATACGTGCGTGGTATCAAAAATGCCCTTCATGCGATGGATATCGGCCTTAAGCTGGGAGCGCCGGCTTCCAGCCGGCTTCGAAAAGCAGCTATAAGCAGGCGGAACGCCGGCTCTCCCAGTTTAGGACAATTTCGAACTAGGGAGAGTCTCTGAGTGACGCAGGCTATAGCAAACACAAATTCAGCAGGAGTAGTTGAACAGCCATGGCTGTCGTCTGCACTGTGGGACAGTTTGCTGATTATTTCGCCGGCGTTTATCACCTCGGCAATTGCCATCGCCTTTCGATCTCAACTCGATAACAGCCAGGACATGCCGCTTTGGGCATGGGTAAGTTTTGTTCTAGTCGTAGACGTCGCGCACGTTTACGCAACCTTGTTTCGTACCTATCTAAATCCCAAGTCGTTTAATGAACACAAACCGCTCTTGCTCTTGATTCCGTTTTTTTGTTGGGCCGTTGGTTGGGCGCTCTATTCGTTCGATGATCTTCTCTTTTGGCGTGCGCTGGCTTATCTGGCCGTATTCCATTTTATTCGACAACAGTATGGTTTCGTTGCGCTCTATGCGCGGAAGGATCCGACCGAGTTTTTAAAGTTCAAACTGCTCGACAAAATTTGCATCTATGCGGTCACACTATTTCCGCTCATTTACTGGCATACGCACCTGCCGAGGAACTTCAGCTGGTTCATTAAAGGCGACTTCGTCAGCTGGATGCCGGCGGCGATCACTGATGGCGCGTTCATCGTTTACGCAGTTGTGGGAATTTCTTATCTGGTCAAAGAACTCATTCTTTTGAAGAGAACTGCTTTTTTCAATATCCCGAAAAACTTGATCGTAATCGGAACGGCAACGTCCTGGTGGGTTGGTATCATCGCTCTGAACTCCGACATCGCTTTTACCATGACTAACGTGGTAACACACGGTATTCCGTATATGGCGCTTGTTTGGCTTTACCACAATCGTGCTAGCACTACCAGCACTGCTGATGGTGCGTCCGGCTTGCTCAATTCAGGAACGATTAATCCCAAGCGCAATTATTTGAAACTCGCCCGAGACATACTTCTTTCTTTCGCGCCGGCATTTGTTCTATTCCTGATTATTCTTGCTTACATCGAAGAAGGATTCTGGGATGGTCTAGTTTGGCGAGAGCATCTCACGTTTTTCTCTCCGTTTGCTCAATTGCCTACGGTCACGGAAAGCGCACTATTGGCGGTTCTAGTTCCGCTACTCTCGTTGCCTCAATCGACCCACTACGTTCTCGATGGTTTCATCTGGAGAGTGAAAGATAGAGTCAGTTCCTGGTCTGCGGTGCGTTGAACTACGTGACGTTTCACGAAGATTGCTGATGCACCATGGAAGGTATCATTAGTCTGGAACTGCAATCTCATACGTAAAAAAACGACTGACGTTAAAACAATTTCGAGGTGCTACTGGGGAAAAGCCCACGCATAGCCAATAATCGGACTTGTCGAGATGTGACTATCGGAACATAATTGCTGAACTGAAAAATTCACCCACTCGTGCTCAGCTGAGTCTGAGCGCGGCGTTCGCCGAGCAGTTGTAGTGACTTCGTGCACCTACTCACGGACGCTCGCCATTCCAATCCTCTCCACTGGAGGTTTTTATGAACACCCTCAAACAAACCATGTCCGATTTTACTGATGAAAGTTGTCCACCAATCGAACACCGAATAACCGGATTCGATGGTGGCACTCGACCGATCTTTAAGGAACCTTCGCTCTATCTGTCGCTCTTCGTCGTTTTCGTGGCGGCGTTTATCTGCTTAGGAAAAACACCTAGTATATTTTGCGGCGCGTTCGCGGCACTCAGTGTAATGACTGTAGCCTTTCATGCTTTAGCTGAAAGGCTTCTGTTTCGTTCAAACAAAGAATTTGAGTCCTTTGCCGCACCATTCGAGGGCGTCTTTGTTTTGACTCTAGGAGCCATTCTTCCTGGAGTCAGTTTGCTTCTATATGGGATCTATTCCTTATCGACAGGGGTAGATCTAAATCTATTCGAGGAGATGGGAAAGTTAGTTTTGCTCCTAATCGTACCTCTCTTTAATTTTGCAGTTTGGTCATCTGTGAAAAGAGGTTATATCATTCGTCCGAGAATTGTCGGTTTGATGAACGGGCTTGCTCTAGGGCTTTCCGCGTCCTGGACAATAATTTGGTTAAACTCATTGATGGATCCAAAACTGTATCTGTCCTGCAAATTTGGTTGGATGATGCTTCTCTGCGTATCGCCATTTATGCTCTGTGCTGCGGCATGCCTAAATTTCGATCTCTGGCGTAAAACAGAAACAGGAATCAGTAGAGTTACGACAACCTTTGCCGTTCTCGGAGGATTGTTGTCGATGATGTTTGTCTTCACTCCTGTGATTCGATCGTTCTTTGTTCAGTCGCTAATTACAGAAGCAAAGCAAGGCGCGACGGAGGCTCAAGCAAAAGCGGTCGCAGCGCTGCGCTCCATTGCAACGCCTGAGGATTTGCGACCATCAAAAAATCCAGTCGGGGGTTTCGCCCTCGCATCACTTTTGGTGCCCGGTCGAGGACTCGATGCTGCCACAGATCGCGATAAAGATGTCTACTTCAACATTACAGGTCAGCCGTTTTCTGACCGTCCAATGGGCTCGAAAGAGTCGGAGGACGAACCTCAGTTTGGCGGCGGTGTTGTTGGTTATATCGTTCCTGGTCTTTCGCTGGCTAAATCGGAAATCACAGGAAATCTGGATGCGTCATCGTTAACCAGCTCAATCGACTGGTCCCTCAATTTCCACAATGCTACTTATTCAACTCAAGAAGCTCGTGCCGAGATCCGTTTGCCGAAAGGCGCTGTGGTATCACAGGTGAAACTATGGATCAACGGAGAGGCACGGCCGGGTGTTTTCGCACCGACCGTTGCCGTACGCCAGGTTTACGATGCTATTGTTAGTTCCCAACGGGATCCGTTACTCGTGACGATGTCAGCGCCTGATCGTATATTGGTGCAATGTTTTCCTGTCCCCGCCAATGGTGGCGCTATGAAGATTCTTCTTGGTTTTAAAGTGCCGATGGAATCGACAGATGGTAAAACTTGTTCGATGCAGATGCCGAAACTTGTAAGCGGTAACTTCGCTCAGCCGAAAAGACATCGGGTTCGCCTGCTTTCGCGAGATAAGCCTGTGCAGAGCTTGGGCGGACTCGTCGCTGGTAAAAATGACTCTGGTTACACGCTCACTGGAATTTTTAAGACGGACGATGACAGCAAAACGCTTAAATCAATCGGGGTTGAGAGAGCGAGCTTAAAGCGAGAGATTGCAGTTTTAGATCCGGTCTCGCAGGACAATCGTTACATCGTGGAAAAGTTGCAGGATGTCGTAACACATGTCCCTGATCGCTTATCGGTTGTATTGGATTGCTCTTCGTCGCTCAAAGGCGAAGTATCGAGAATCAAGGAAATTTTGACAAATCTTCCGCCTCGCCTCAAGCCCATGATTTATCTTGTGGCGCAGACTAATGCTGAGGACGCAGCTCCGGCTGAGATTACAGCAACACCTTTAAAGAATGCCATAGCTGCTATCGGCGCCCAGTCGTTTGTTGGTGGACAGAACAATCATCTGACTATTAGAGAAGCTCTGGAAACGACTGCTGAGCAACCGCACGGTATTGTGCTTTGGATACATGGTCCTCAACCTATGACCCAAAATTTGTCGGAATCGAATGCTATCGATCTCGTCAATAGCGTTCGGTTATATGACTTGCAGATTGGCTCTGGGTCTAATAAGGTAATGAGAGCTATTCAAACCGCAGATGTGTCGCATATGCTTTCTGTTGAAACTCTACGAGATGAATCAATCACTGAGTTTAAAACGTTGGTGGCAGGCTGGGAGAAACCGACTAAGCGTTTGACGATTCAGCGTACGGTATCAAAGGTGGTGCCTGCTGCTGCAATCGTCGCCGATCGATTAGTTTCAGACCAAGTGACTTCAATCTGGGCTGGGCAAGAAGTTGCAAAGCTCGTGGCTAACGGACGGCAGGCCGATGCGCTCAAGCTTGGCGGTCAATATGGAATTGTCAGTGAAGTGACTGGCGGTCTTGTCCTCGACAACGTCAAAGACATGGCTGCGTTTAAATCAAATGCCGAAAAATTCACATCAAAATTTGGAATTGAAGCGACTCCAACAGGTTCGGGAAGCGTCCCAAGCTCCTGGCCTGGTTTGGTCGGCGCACCGGTCGATCCACGTTATGGTCAATCGAACGAAATCGGTCAAATTGCGGATTTTGGTTATGACACGGCGCGCGATATCTCTCGCATAGTTACGGCGTTATCTTTCTTGCTGGCATTAGGGATCGCCATTTCCTTCCTTCGTTCTCGCAAGACCTCAACAACGGGTGATTATTGGAGGGCTGCTGGACTCATCGTTATTCTTCCAATTATTGTGCACCTGGTGGGCACATTCATGATCAATAACTATGGCGGTCTCGGTGGAGGTTTGTAGAAATCTACAGGTTGCCAAACTAGGGTAAACTGATTGCTCGTGGTAAGCTCCGAAATCCTTTCTGGATTAAACGGCCTCCCCGCGAGCAATCTCTTTTTCGAGCACTAGCGTTAACGGTTTAGCATTCGATGTCGAACGAGAAGAAACCAATGCATGATTCGGCTTCCGAATCTGAAGGCGAACCGAAGTTGATTGGCGGTCGCTATGAGGTTGTTAGTAAGCTCGGACAGGGCGGAATGGGCGTTGTTTATAAAGCTGTCGATCGCGAGCTCAAACGAGAAGTCGCTGTAAAGGTTTTGTCGTTGCCGAGCCTGAGTGACGAACACTTTCGTCGGTTTCAGCAGGAAGCGCGTGCGGCGAGTAAGTTAAATTATCCAGGTATAGTTACTGCTCTTGATTTTGGAGTGACGGAAAATCGCGAACCATTTTTGGTAATGCAATATGTTCAAGGAGAGACGCTCGACGTTTATATTCGAGAACACGGAGTGCTGTCACTCGACGATTTCGTTTCTGTATTTTCTCAAGTAACTGACGCGATGAGCCACGCGCACTCAAGAGGCGTTATTCATCGGGATCTTAAACCGTCGAATCTGTTGATTCAGGAGCACGATGACCGATTGAGAGTATTCATTCTCGATTTTGGAATTGCGAAAATCTTGAACGACACTTCAACTATCTCGAACACAAAGACCGGTCAGATTGTCGGCAGTCCTCAATGTATGAGTCCAGAACAAATTCGTGGACAAGATGTAGATGTAAGAAGTGATGTTTATTCGATAGGTTGTGTGATGTTTGTAGCGCTCACAGGAAAACCGCCGTTCAAGGGTGCTAGCGCAATGGAGACTATTCAAATGCACCTGAATGAGACTGCTCCAAGGCTATCGGAGCGTGTTGGCGAGATGCGTTCTGAGCAATTGGAAAAATTAGTCGCAAAAACTTTGGCGAAGGATCCAAACGATCGCTATCAAACTATGGACGAACTTTCAAAGGTACTATCCCAATGCATCGAAACCAATGAAGTGGATGTCCCTGCTGATGATTCTATACCGAGGTTATCGCGCCAATCCCGTAGCTTGTTGTACATAGCTGCGGCAATCATCCTGATTTCGATTGCCGCATCCGCTTTTTTTAGAGTCTTCGTTGGTCAGGATGACCGTAGCAACGAAGTTACAAAAATTGAAAAAGACACTGAAAGTCCAGTCATAAGTTTTGGACTCGAAAATCTAGATCTAAATTTAAGAGACAGAAGCAAAAGGGAACAGGATAGTCTCACCGCACTTAGAAGTGGTCCTCCCGATTTAAAGGTCGAGGATATAAGTCTTGATGGAAACTCGGTGACTGATTCTGACCTGGAGAAATTGTCAAAATTCCGCAAATTGAGGTTTCTTTCGGTAACCAGCTCCGATATGACTGAAGAACGCTTGCAAATAATTATGAAAAACGCACCGCAAATTGAACATTTGAATCTAAAAAATGCACGAACAGAGAATCTTGCTAATCTGATCTATTCACTTCGAACAATGAAAAAGCTTTGGTTATTGCGAGTAGATTTTACAAATGCTCAGAATGAAGATTTGAAGAACTTATCAGAGTTGAAATCGCTCGTTACTTTGTGGGTCGGAGGTAATCCGAAAATTACGGATGCCGGGATGGAGCACATCGCCAAAATTCACAAGCTAGCTTCGCTTAATCTCAGTTCAACTGGTTTTACGCCGGAAGGCTTGCGCTACTTCAAGGGACGAAAAAACCTCAGCATCATGGTTTCTGGTTGCCCTGCGTTTTCAGGCTTTACAATGGAACGCCTTAATAAACTTGCAGCGAAGAATGGAATAGGTGAACTGAAGATGCATCCATTCTTTGCCAGCGACTAACAATAGACGTCATTATTTCCTAGCCATGCAGTTTGAGCACAGCCACCGCGCATGGTGCGTTTCTCAGAAGGAAGTTGATGGTATGACCAAGGAACAAGCCTGGTCCGATTTTAGGTTCAGCACCGACTACAATCAGATCGATGTCTTTTTGCTGCGCTGTGAGAACCGCTGCTTGAGCCGGATGCGAGGCGGTTTGAACAAGCACGGCGTCAAAGGGAACGTCTAGCGAGATTGCTAATTCTCGTAAGCTTGCTTCAATTTCGTCGCTGATGTTTTTCTCAATTTTGTGCCCGCTTTGGGTTGCTTCAC
The DNA here is from genome assembly GCA_964600935.1 of uncultured Candidatus Obscuribacterales bacterium. Lineage (GTDB taxonomy): Bacteria > Cyanobacteriota > Vampirovibrionia > Obscuribacterales > Obscuribacteraceae > JADYXR01. The sequence continues at coordinate 2,930 of CAZRMH010000139.1, read as the reverse complement.
CGTAAAGCTCATCGGAGCCTGATTCGACGATCGACAAACACGTAACACTGGCGTTCAATGATTTTGCCAGGGCGATGCCAAACTCCGCCGCCGATAGGGATAATTCGCTGCCACTAACTGGAACTAAAACACGCTTGATTTTACGATCTAGTTCCGGCTTTGGTTCGAAGAGAACTAGAACGCGCGTCCGAGCTTGAAGCACGACGCTATCAACAAGTTTTCCGAACACATAGTCTGCGTCAGCCGCGGGTTCATCAGTTCCCATCAGAACTAAGTCGTATCCGCGGTTTGCTTCTTCGATAATTATCTCACTAGGCTTGTCGGAGGTTACAGTGCGTTTCAAAAAGCCGACATGCTTGCGGTCTATGGTTTTAGTAATGTTATCAAACGGTTTCTCATGTTCTGTAGAACTTGTTGGTCTCACGAATAAACCAGTGGTCTCTACAATTTGTTTTTGACCAATCGTATTCAAAAGATGTGCGAAAAAAGAATTTCTAAGTTTGCCCGATGTTGGCCAAAGCACCCGACGAATTCCTCCCATCATTGTGCGGGCCTGGCGCTCTTCTTTTTTCATGCTTTCGATTTCAGCATCACTAATGACGACTTTTGACATTGAATATTTCATGAGTGGTGCCGCGACTGCGGTAGAGAACAGCGATACGAAAATTACGACTGCGAACATATCGAGGGTAATAATGTCCAACGAGTAACCGAGCGTCGCGATAATCAGTCCCAGTGAACCTTTTGCATTGGCGCCGACGCCGATTGAAATCGATTCCCACAAACCCAATCCTGCGAGTTTTCCTGCGAATTGACACGAAAGAACTTTAATTGCTAAAGCGGCGACTGCGATCAAAACAGTAATCGTTCCAAGGCTAGGTTCAAGTAGCGAAGTGAGGTTGACGTTTAAACCAGCGGATGCAAAAAAAATGGGACCAAAAAATGCCATCGTTACAATTTCGAGTGGACGGACGACTTTGTGATTAACCACCGGTGCTTGAGAAAGGATAAGACCAGCAGCGAAAGCACCGAGAACAATGTGTACGCCCAGCGCTTGAGTGATTGCTGCGCTCGTTAAAAGCAACACCACCATGCCCGTAATGAGACCGTCGCTGGTGGAGACATGATCGTTTACCCATCTTAAAGCCGTGAAGATTACGGGACGCCCGAAATAAATTGTCAGCAGAAAACACACGGTGCCAACTGTTGCCGTTATGATCGGATTGCCACTAGATTCGGCACCGCTGCCTGATAAGACAACGATTACTGCCAAGAGTAAACAGCACAATAGATCGTGAGACAACGATGCGGCGATGATCAGTTGTCCCAGCTCCAGTCGGAGCATTTTCATATCCATCAAGATTTTTGCGACAACTGGAACCGATGATGCTGCAAACACGGTACCCAGAAATACTGCGAACGGAAGTTTATTCGCTGGATTGGCAATCAACACGTCAGGAAGGAAGAATCCTGCGGTAACGCCCATAAGCAGTGGTCCTAACAATCCAATGATGGCGATATAAAGAGCGGGTTTTCCAAGTTTTTTCAGCATTGCGGTATCAGTTTCCATTCCAGTCAACATGAGTAGGAATGAAACGCCAATCCATGAAATTACTTCGATAAGTCGTGATTGAGATCCGTCTCGCGGAAAAAGTTGGGCGGAAAGATCGGGAAAAAACTGTCCAAAAAATGATTGGCCAAGCAGCAGTCCGGCGAGGATTTGACCGATGATTGCCGGCTGTCCGAAGGCTACCATCAACTCTCCGCATGCGAGGGATGCGAAAAGTAAGATGGCGATTTCTATAAAAAGAAGTAAAACCGCATGTTCGCTTAGGCTGGTGCTGTTTGTATGATGCTCTTTGTTTTTTTCGGTTGTTTGAGGTTCTGTTTTTGAAGTGGGAGTGGGCGCGATGAAATCTTCGTCATCATTCTGTCCATCGGACTGACCACGTAATGGAGCAACGCTTTTGACAATTTTGTCTTTCCATTCATTTGCTAAGGCGAGTTGAGTCTTGTTTGCTTCTAGTGCATCTTGTGCGGTCACACCACATATAACAACGTCATCGAGAACAATTACGGGGACGCCGTCCAGTCCAGTTTTTACCTCAACCTTAGAGAGGTCCACGCCGGAGTCGGTAATTAGGTGATGAATACGTTCGTTAATATGCTCGCCGCGTTCAATCGCTGATAACAACTGCGTATTGCTAACTGCGAAAATTTTGTTGTTGCCGGCGTAGATATCGCAGTACTCGGTTATAGCTTGCGCAAGAGGTGCATGGATAGCGGCAAGAAGAGCAATTATTAAAATCAACAAACCGACTCGAGGCTTGCGAAAAATTTGATTCAATTCACACCTTGTGATTCTGTCTTACCGACTAGTCAAACCCTTATAAGTATAAAAATGCTTTATACATATACGGTGACTATGGCAAAAACTGATCAGTTTTTCAAGCCTTCGGCAACGGTATTATCCGCCAATGACGGACATCCCGTGAATCAAACCCGCGTAACTTAGTAATCGGAACAGACAGGATTCGAACCTGTAACCCTTATTAAGGCAGGACGTTTAGCAAACGGCTTCCTCGGCCAGTCGGACCTGTTCCAAATTCATCATTTAATGGATAAATTTATCAGTTCGTTGTTTTCATTCCAATCAATATCTCCGGGCTAGAAATAATTTCCGGTGAACACCAGATATGGTATTCGCCCTGAGCGATTTTGATACTAAGGGTGGTGACCATGCGGCGCCCTGGGTGACGGGCGCCGCGCGCAACTCGACTAGAATGACATGAGTTGCGGTCACCTGTATTGCGGAGTATTCACGTCATGCCTCGTGTGCAGATCGACACAATTTGTCTGCCTTCACGATTAGATACTGCATGTGGTGATGTCATCTCCGTCTTAAATAGCGTCGAGGGGGTTCGAACCCC
>CAZRMH010000138.1:0-18141 GCA_964600935.1 uncultured Candidatus Obscuribacterales bacterium | reverse complement strand
TCCATCGAGCGCTCCCTGAGACCAGCCCGTGGCTTGGGCCGCGATAGTGACGCGCCCCTTGGCGAGACTGGAGAGTGCTACTTTCCGCCCCGCTCCTGGATCTCCGAGCGTGGCTTCGACTGGGACTTTGCAGTCGCTGAAAACTAATTCGCAGGTCGAATAGCCCCGCATGCCAAGCATGTCGAATTTTTGTCCGATGTTGAAACCTTCGAAACCGCGTTCGACGATGAAGGCGGTGATGGTGTCGACTTTACCACCCTCTTCACGAGGCGGTGGTAAGGCTTTGTGAGGTTCACCAGTGACGCGCGCCATGACAATGTAATAGTCAGCAGAAGCACCGCTTGTGATGAAGGTCTTGGTTCCGTTGAGGATGTAGTTTTCGCCTTTGGCGTCAAGCTTGGCTGTGGTTTCAAGTGCAGCCGTATCGGATCCTGCATTTGGTTCTGTCAAACCAAAAGCTGCTAAATATTTTCCGCTGGCTGACGGTATCAAATACTTTTTCTTCTGTTCTTCAGTGCCAAATCGCGAAACCGGTTCCTGGCAAAGGACGTGAACACCAAGTGAACTCATGATAGGTACGCAACGCCTGGCGAATTCTTCGTTGACCAGGCAGAAGCTGACATAATCGCCGCCGGTTCCACCATAAGTTTTTGGGAAAGGCAGCGAACCCATGCCCTCTTGGCAGGCGCGCTCAAACAAGTCGCGCCGGAAAGTATTCTCGACGTCTGACTTTATGACATCCTCGATCGAGATGCTGTCGGCGAAGGCTCTGGCTTTCTTGAGCCAGCCAACCTGCTCATCGGAGTATCTCAGCGACGGATCCGAATCTTGCTGCGGTGCGTTTTTAGTTTCCAACATAAACAAAAGGCCTCTTTGTTCTGAATAACTATATCAAGTGAATTAGCTCTCTGTCGCGAGATTGACAATCACTCATGCAGGTTGTGACAAGTCGTGGAGTGCTATTCGTCTCATATGTCGTTCCGTGGATGCATACGGGACAACGGCTGAGCTAAAATATTACCGGAGGATGGGTGCCAGGTTACGGACTCGACTAGGTTTGGCAAAAATCGAACAATCTCCCAAGACGGGCATGAATAGCGAACGGACTGAAACGGCAGTCGTCCGTCCTCGCGTTTTGAGAAACGGATCGACTGTTGGAATCGTCGCGCCGGCTTCCCCTCCATTCGAAGAAGGCGACCTGAACTATTCTTTTCAATGGTTGAAGAAGCTTGGGCTGCGCTGGAAAGTCGGCAAGCATACCTTCAATCGTCTTGGCGATCTTGCCGGATCAGATAAAGAACGCCTCGAAGACTTTCATGATATGTGGCAAGATCCCGACGTCGACTTGATCCTACCTGCACGTGGTGGGAATGGTGCAGTCAGACTGTTGGATAAGTTGGATTTTGACTTGATCGCCAAAAATCCAAAAATTCTGATCGGCTACTCTGATATCACCGGGCTACTCATCCCGATTCACCAAGTTACAGGACTGGTGACGTTTCATGGACCGACCGCCGGATCGTTTTTTGAGTCGCCGTACACTTATTACTATTTCGAAAAAGCCCTGATGCAGTCCAAACCGTTAGGCATGATTTCAGATCCGACGCCGAAGGATGTTTGGAATCCGGACTATCCGCCACCACGCCTGGTGATAGCCGAAGGCAAGGCTCGTGGTCAACTGACCGGTGGATGTTTATCCCTAATTCGACAGTTGATGGGTACACCCTGGGAAATCGATACCAGAGGCAAAATTTTATTCGTTGAGGACTACGAAGAAGAGCCTCATAGCCTCGACCGAATGCTCACCCAGCTCGAGTTGGCTGGCAAAATCGATGATGCGGCCGGTTTAATCATCGGTGAATGTGCCAGTTGCCGACCGGGTGATAGTAGACGCAATCGAATCGCTTTGAACTACAGCGTCGAACGGATGCTTAGAGAAAAGTTCGGCAAACTAGATAAACCCGTCGTTTACGGTATGCGACTCGGTCATTCGGTCGAGAAGTTCGTTTTGCCAATCGGAGTAGTGGCGCATTTAAGGGCGGACAAAAATGGCACAGTCAGTTTAAAAATCGAAGAATCCGCGACCAGAGAGTAATCAGGCTAAAACAGTGGCGACCACCAAGAAAAGAAATCAGACGAGTTTAGCAACCGATAAGCAAGTCACTGCCGTGAATAGTTTAAAACCGCGGGCGTTGAGACCTGGTGACAAAGTTGCCATAGTCGCCCCTGCCAGCCGACCGGAAGGACCGCACGTGGTGGCAGCAGCGGTGCAGATTCTAAAAGAGATGGGTTACGTTCCTGCAGTTGGCGCACATGTTCTTGCGGTCAATGGTTATACGGCCGGCACCGATGAAGAGCGAGCTGCTGACCTCAATGGTTTTATTAATGATCAATCGATCAGGGCAATTTTTTGCATTACTGGCGGCTACGGATCATTGCGTCTCCTGAATCTGGTCGATTATGGCGCGCTGGCGCACGATCCCAAAATAATCGTGGGCGGCGATGAGAACACCTGTTTGCTTAATGCGATATATAGTAAGACTGGTCTGGTTTGTCTTCATGGACCCAATCTCGATAGAATTTCGAATCCGGTCATCAATGACGAGCTAAAGAGCGTTTTGACAGAGGTAAAATCGCTCCAGCCGATTTTTCCAGTACAGTCTTTCCCTCCCGGTTTTATATTCTCACCTAAGCTCGGCACCGCCAGTGGTGTATTGTTGGGCGGTAATTTAACCGCGTTGTTCTCGTTAATTGGAACGAGCTATCAACCGGATTTTCAGGACAAAATTCTTTTTCTCGAGGACCGAAATGAGCGAAATGATATTCTCGAGAGATGGTTTACGAGCCTGATTCTCTCCGGAGAACTTGCCAAAGCAAAGGCGATTGTTATGGGTGTATTTGAAAACTGCGGTCCAGGCAACTCGCTGAGTCTTCTTTCTCTAGTTGATATATTTGAGGAGCGTTTAACTCAGGTAGAAAAGCCGTCCTGTTTTGGGATGGCGATCGGTCAGACCAGTGATTGTCGATATGTTCCGATCGGTGTCCGAGCGCATGTCGATACCAATACTGGTACTATCGAATTTTTGGAACCTGCTCTTTTGTGATCAGGTTTTGTCGCTTTTTGCTAAAGTGATCTTAGCTATTTCGATCTCTTTCATCTTCGCTTTGTCGACAGGCGGATAGGCGAGGTTCATGTTATTCATCGTGTCAGCGATTGCAGCTGCGACGACAAGGCGCGTGTACCATTTATTGTCAGCTGGAACAACATACCAAGGAGACTGTCTGGTTGCCGTGTGTTTGATTGCTTCGGCATAGGCGTTCTGATAGTCGTTCCAAAATTTTCGCTCGCTCAGATCGGAGGAGGTGAATTTCCAGTGCTTTTCTGGGCGGTCCAGTCTGGCGAGAAATCGCTTCTTCTGCTCACGTTTGGAAACATTCAAAAAGAATTTCACTACCACGATTCCCTGCCGATGGAGGTAATCTTCCCAGGCGGCAATGTCTTTCAGCCGCTGGCTGAATATGGCTTTCGTGACATGTTCGTAGGGCAGCCGCTGGGTCGCCAAAATTTCTTCATGGACTCTGACAACAAGCACTTCTTCGTAGTAAGACCGGTTGTAGATGCCGATTCGTCCTCTTTCCGGAAGGCACCGCGCGTAGCGCCACATGAAATCATGATCGAGGTCTTCGGCCGATGGTTGTTTAAACGAAAAAACCTGGCAACCTTGAGGATTCACGCCCGACATCACATGCTTGATAGTACTGTCCTTCCCGGCGGCATCCATCGCCTGGAACACCAGCAACATCGCATAGCGGTCCTGCGCATAAAGGATGTCTTGTTTGGCTCCAAGAATCTCGATGCCTTGCTGTAACAGTAATTTGGTTTCGTCTTTGTCCTCTGACGAAAACGGTCCAGTGTCAGAAGGGTCGAAATCGCTCAGCTTGAAATTCTTTCCATCGGTGACTTTATAAGGTTGAATGAAACGATGAATTTTGTCATTGTCAATTTTCTTCAGTTCAGGGGATCTACTCGATGAATCGGTTCTCTTCGTTGATTGGGACTTATGTGATGTCTCAGGCTGTTCTGCGGGCTCCGAGGCAATAGAAGGGTCTGACGCCTTCGCGGACGCTTTTTTCTTCGATGACTTGACTTTGCTGGATGACTGAGACTTCTTCGGCTGCTTGGTTTTCTTTGCCGGTTTGGTTTCCTGCAATGCCCCGGTGCTCTCGGTCGACTCAGCTTTCTCGGATGATTCAGTCTCATCTATCGGGTCGGCGTTCACTGCTGATTTCATTTTCTTGGCGGACACGGTCTTCTTTTTTGGAGACTTTGTCTTCTTGGATGATTCGTTTTTCTTTGATGAGTCGCTCTTCTTCGACTTAGATTGGACGGTCTTCTTTGCTGTATCGGATTTCTTGGCGTTCCTGGCTTTTTTTGACGAACCGCCTTTCTTGTCAAGCTTAGAGGTCTCGAGCGATTCAGCCGTTTGCTCGTCATCAACTTTTTTCACTTAATTAGCTCCATTGTGGAAGAACTGAACCGTACCAGCAAATTATTCGTTTTCGTTTGCCTTTTGTCTGCGTATAGGCTATAGAAGCGCATCGCCGATTACTTGAACGAAAGAAGCGACATTTCGTTTCAACTCTGTAGAAACTCTTACTCTGCACTGTTGCTAAGCAACATTGTCTCCAAATCACTTCGTTCGTCATCCTGAATGCTTTCAATCGCAAATGGGATGGTTCTCTGGATGTCACCGGCCACGATACCACACTCGGCGATTTCTTCTGAGAGGATATCGCCCGCGCGTCCGTGGATATAAGCTCCGGCTGCGGCAGCTTGAAAGACCTCGACGCCCTGGGCGAGCAGTCCGCCGATTATTCCGGAGAGAACATCGCCAGCGCCGGCTGTGGACATTCCGGGATTGCCGGTGGGATTGATAAAGACCTCGCCATCCGGATTTGCGATCACCGTCATCGCTCCTTTCAGCACAACAACTGCATTGAATTTCTCAGCAGCTTTGAGAGCATGACCGATTCGGTCGGATTGAATCTCTGAAACTTCGCAGTCCAACAAGCGAGCGAGTTCTTTGGGGTGAGGTGTGAGAACGAAGTCGCCAGTATTATCCTTCAGGAGTTCAGGTCTCTTCGCCAGAGCGTTTAAGCCATCAGCATCGATAATGCAAGGGCAGTCCATGTCTTGAAGAAGATCGGCGACGATTTCTTGCGTGTCGTCTGTGAGTCCCATGCCTGGACCGAGAACGACTGATTGAGCGGTCGCGAGTTGATCCTTCAGCGCTTTAATTGCATCACGACTGAAGCCTCCCTCTTTGGTTTCCGGCATGGGGCGATAAATAATCTCTTCAGGTGGCAAAGAGTTCATCACCGTGCGTGGTGTCGCGAGGAATACCATTCCGGCGCCGACTCTCAGAGCGCTTTTGGAAGAAAGCATGGCAGCACCTGCCATGCCCGGGCTGCCGGCGATGGTTAGAACATGACCGAACGAACCTTTATGTGAATCAGTCGGTCTCAAGGGAAGAATATCTTTGACGATCTCGACGGTCATTAGATTGATGTCGGGAGATGATTCAGGCAGCTCGGGCAAACCGATGTCGACAATGCCAAGTTGACCTGCCATCGTCGCACCAGGATGGGTGAGTAGACCCGGTTTTAAATAACCGAAGGTCACTGTATGATCTGCGCGAACTGCACTTCCCATGATCTGACCGGTATCGGAATTGATACCACTTGGAATATCAATCGATAAAACGCGTTTGCCGCTGCGATTGATTGCGTCGACGACTCGACGATAGAGTCCCTCTATCGGTTTTGTCAATCCTGTTCCAAACAGCGCATCAACAATCAATGATGCGTTGTCGAACAATTCGTCGACATAAGGGTCGTATACAAAGTCGCCAAATTCATTGTCTCGTTCGCCGTCACCGAGAATATCTTCGGTGACGACGGTGACGGGAACGTTCAGCGATTCGAGAATGTTTCGATTAACGGTACCTTCTCTGGTTTTCATGGAGATGAATTGATCGTCTTCGATCTCATGGTCTTGAACGGCCGTTCCTGATTTTGATTTTTTCGAGCTACCGCTTTCACCTTCGTGATCATGAACAGCAGCGGTCATCTTGTCACTTTTGTGCTTCGTTGACGTATTTTCGGAAGCGGACGAATTGACAGAATTGCTCTCGCCTTCCTGTTTGCTCTGGGCAACAAGCCATACTGAAACGGGCACTCCCCATAGTGTCAGATAGCGGGCGATTACTAAACCGTCGCCGCCATTGTTGCCTTTACCGACAACGATCACAACATCGCCTGGATTTTCTTGCCAGAGGCGTAACGCGTTGATCGCCGCGCCGCGTCCTGCGATCTCCATGAGGACTTGCCCCCAGTTTTCATCGCAATGTTCGATCCAGTTTTTTTCTAAGTCTCTGATTTGTTCGGTCGTCGGAATGCGCATCGGTTTTGCTCTCAGACAATTTGTATCTAGTCATTGTCCCGTTTCTTCTATGTGATCTTCAATCACCTTGGAGTTTATTTAAAATCAACACTCGTCAAGACCGACCGAACGATTGTGGTCAGATTGCCCGGCATGAGCGAACGACAACAACGAACGCCGAGAGTGAACAAGTTAATACTCTAGGGGCTAAAGTTTTCGTCTTTCTTGACCACGATGCAGCGAGCAAAGTGATCTGCAGCTTTCTCTTCAAGCGGCGGAAGCGCTTTCAGGCAGCGCTCCTCAACGAGTGGACAGCGATTGGAGAAACGACAGCCAGGCGGTAGTTCTATGAGGCTGGGCGGTTGACCCTCAATGGGTTTGAGGACTTTGGTCTCGGCCCGAGGAATGGAGTTGAGCAGACCAATTGTGTAAGGATGTCTCGGGTTTGCGAAAAGCTCATGAACACTGGCATATTCGACGACCGATCCGGCGTACATAACCGCTACAGTGTCGCACATTTCCGCAACAACGCCCAAATCGTGAGTGATTAGTAAAATCGACATCCCTTCTGCTTTTTGAATCTCGCGAAGCAAGTCCAGAATTTGCGCTTGAACAGTGACATCCAGTGCGGTGGTCGGTTCATCAGCGATAAGCAGAAGTGGATTGCATGACAGAGCCATAGCGATCATCACTCGCTGGCGCATGCCTCCGGAAAATTGGTGAGGATATTCGTCAACGCGTTGAGCGGCCTGGGGAATGCGGACTTTGTTTAATGCCTCAATAGCGCGCTTCTTCGCTTCTGACTTGCCGACTTTCTGATGCAGTTCGATCGTCTCCATGATCTGCTCGCCTACTGTATAGACAGGATTTAGGGAGGTCATTGGATCCTGCGGAATTAGAGCGATTTTGTTTCCTCTGACAGAACGCATCTCAGATTCCGAGAGGCTGAGCAGGTTTTGACCATCGACTAGAATTTTGCCGTTGACTATTTCGCCAGGCGGCGGCACCAGGCGAAGGATCGAGAGAGATGTTATCGATTTCCCGCAACCTGATTCACCAACCACGCCCAGAGTTTTACCCTTCTCAATTGAGAAGTTGACGTTGTCGACAGCCTTAACCTTACCGAGTTCCGTATGGAAAACGGTCGACAAATCTTGAATTTGAATAATTGCGTCCAACGCCCTTCCGAGGTTCTAGTAAAACGAAGGTCTCAAAACAGAAGACTGATTCGTTTATGATGCCAAAGTTTTGCCCATAGGGTCAATGAGAGATGCGGTTTTCAATATTAATGATTGAACAGTCCCCGAATCATGCTTTGGACCGACACAAGACAGACGATTCCTGCTTAAATGGTAAAACGTCTCTTTTAATTGGACCGGAAATTGTCATTGGACACGACCCGAGAAACTAAGGACATTCAAGTGCTTCAGCTTTTGACGAGACTCGTCAAAGAGACTGATAGACTGGTGCGGCTTGCTGATGATATAGACACAAATGCCACGTCACCGCAGGCCAAGCAAGCGTTTAACATCATCGGCTCCGAAGTCGATCAGATCCTCGGCACCTTGCATTCGTCGCTGGAGCCACTGTATAGACTTTACGACCTCGATCCAGGAATGCGACAGTTAGCAGAGAGCAGGCGAGCCTCGGATTTGGGAATCACGGTGCAAGCGGTGCAAGACGAGTAAACAGGTCACATCCTTGATACTCAGTTCTGAATTTTTAGAATGTTAGTTGTTCTCGACGCGCTGATTGCCCTCTGACTCGGTCAGAGTTCGTTGTGCAGGTGTTAGAGCGGATACAAGTGTCGGGCTCAGCAAGCAAGTCTTAACTGCGGATTTCATTCCGAGAAAAACCGGTTTGAAGTGGTGCTTGCGCATTTCACCGTATGTTTTCTTAAATTCCCATTTGTCGTGAATGCGGCGATACATGCCGATTGTCATGCCTGTTCTATCTGCGCCCTGGCGGCAGTGCACAAATACGGGCTGCTTTTCTGACTGATTGAGAATAGCGAGAATCCGCTTCATCTCGGATAGATCGGGCGATGTGAATCCCAGCGGTATATGGATGTAATTGACACCAAGTTGATTAGCCATTGCCGATTCATGCTCAACGGCAGGACCAGGCATACGCAGGTCGAGAATTGTTTTTACGCCACTCTTTGCCAGTAAACGAATATTCTGGTCGGACGGAGCAGCTCCGCGCAAGATATGCTCATTTACTTGTTCGAAATTGTTGATCGATATTTCTTTCAGTACTTTTTGATCTAATACGCTATCAACTGTCTCAGCTCGCACCATCTGTGGTATCGACCCGGTCAATGCCGTCGTGATTGCGATTGCCAGGGATAGAGATGAGAATTTTTTGATGGTTGTGAACATTAGCTTTGGTTTGCACGTGCTGGAATTAATGTGTCCGAAGGTCAGTTTGGGCTAATGACGAGCGTCCGAAGGCAAAATGCGCTGATGTTAGCATCTTCGGACCCTCTTTGGAAGCATATCTGGATGTTTGATCGATATATCAACCATTCGCGCTTGTCAGGACCAAAGTCTAGCAGTTGCCAACAGAAGTTTTCGAAGATTTAGTTCATACACTGAACAGAAAGTCGCTCCAATGGTATCGCCGGAAGTGCGGAGCCTGTTTCTAAATTTTGGTATCACCCATAGTGCGACTTTAACGAGTCGTCCGTTGTCTCATATCCATGAGGAAATAAATTTGTTTCGCAGATGTCGGTCTGCAGTGTGTTTTTCTTGTGCTGTAATTGCCCGCGCGTTGTCGTTGTTTTAACGGACTGTAGTCAAATCTGTTCCGTTCTATCTAAGGGCGGACCAGCCACTTCTGCCAATTAATGAAGACAACTTAATAAATTTGCAGAATGGTCGCTTCCAGTACTGCAGCCGACTTTGAGGTTTCTATTCAAGCTTTGCTCTCCACCTATCTTGTCGCAAAGTTATCGGACTTAATTTATGGGGTATTTAATCGGTATGACGAGAGGACCCGAAAAGCCCGCTACACTGGGAATATAAACAAATCCTAAATATTGCTAATGTTGCGGAACATTCCGGTTGCTAAGGGGGTCTTCAAGTTAAGTCAAATCGATAAAGGGAATGCCATCGGCTGGCCGGACCTTATTAGAAATTTGAAACTACTCGACCTGAGCAGAACGCTGAATCAGAAGGAAAGTACAGGAGCCTTCAGGAGGCTATATGGGAAACCCAAACAGATTAGATATCACGGACCAAAAACTCTTCACTATTGAAGGGTATGCTGGTGGTGGTCGACGCAAGACGACTCGTAAGCGCTCGGCTGGTGGACGCGGTAAAGGTGATCGTCATCTCAGCGCCGTAGGCGACGAGTCGGATGATGATGGTGGCAATTTCGACCAGGATGAATTCAGCGTACTCGATACGGTTTTGCACAACGAGACAGAACTCGAGGTCGTTGATGAGGTTGTTGAGGAAGAGAGCGAAGACGAAGTCGTTAAATACACTGCCGGTGCTCTACCGGACTCTGTAAAAAAATACTTCTCTGAAATCTCCAGAAGAAAACTCCTAACTGCAGTGGATGAGCGGGAACTGGCGACCAAAGCCAAAGCCGGCGACAGGGAAGCTCGTTCTCTTCTAGTTGAGAGTAACTTGAGATTGGTCGTGAGTATTGCCAAGAAATATCTGAAGCGCGGAATGGCGTTGCAAGATCTTATTCAGGAAGGAAACGTCGGTTTGCTTAAAGCAGTCGATAAGTTCGATCCTGAGCGGGGTTTCAGATTCTCAACTTATGCAACCTGGTGGATCAAGCAAGCGATTACGAGATCAATCGCAGACAAATCCAGAATGATTCGTTTGCCCGTTCACGTGAACGAGATGTTGGCTAAGGTTCGAAAAGAAGTCAGAAAGCTGAGCGCAGAACTCGGCAGACCTCCGACCATTGAAGAACTTTCAATCGCGACTGAAATTAAACCGGACAAGATCCTTCAAGTGATGGAGACTTCACGAGAACTCTTGTCGCTCGACAGCGCGATTGGCACAGGCTATGACAGCACTTTGGGCGAACTGCTCGAAGATGACGTCATGCCTGCACCGACTGAGACTGCGACGCAAAACCTGTTGAGACAGGACGTCACCGGGCTTCTCACCTGTCTGACCGATCAAGAAAAGGCAATCATCGAGATGCGCTTTGGATTGAAGGACGGAACAGGCAAAACTTTATCGCAAGCCGGGCAAGTTCTTGGCATTAGCCGAGAACGGGCAAGACAAATCGAGGCGAAAGCAATTCGAAAGCTGCGAAATAGTAAAACTATGAACAGTATGAGAGCCTACATCAACTAGTCTTTGACCGTGACCGACAGCTCAAGCCGGGTTAGATCCAATCTGACCCGGTTTTTTTTGGGGATAAAAACCAAGCCGTACGGTCTACTTCTTCGCAACCTCCACGCTGTAGAATGGCTACTGCTTAAAAGCCAAGGATTCTTATGACTCCGACCTGGACTCGTAGCGAGTTAATCAAACAAAAATACAAACAACGCGGTCGTCAATTTTTTCGATTGATGAGAGTGCTGTTTCGCGAATTCCGCGGATTTTTGATTTGCGCATCGCTCGGATTTACTATTTCCGTAATCTCGCTCTACACCCTCTATCCACATGAGCTGGTGCCAGGCGGCAAGATGACTTTCATGCAGTCGGCTTATTACACTGTATTGATGACATTTTTCGAGACACCACTTCCGTATGTTGAAGATTGGCGACTGTCACCGCTTTTCTTCTTGCTTCCTGTGGCCGGTCTGGTTACTATTGCCGAGGGCGTCGTGCACCTTAGCCATCTTTTGTTTCAACGCAAGAGATTTTCGACCGAGTGGCAGCAGATGATTGCAGAGACAATGGAAAATCACTACATCGTGTGCGGATTAGGAAATGTCGGCATTCGTGTTGTCGAGCACTTGCGCAGTGTAGGCGAAGAAGTTGTCGTCATCGAGCAAGACAAAGCAAACCGATTTTCCTATGAAGTCTCCAGCCTCGACATGCCGGTGTTGAGCGGTGATGCTCGCGATCAGGCTATTCTCGAAAAGGCATCGGTGAAAACGGCCAAAGCGATCATCGCTGTCACTAATAATGATTTGGTCAACATCGAAGCGGCTCTCAATGCGCGCGAAATCAATCCCGGCATTAGAGTCGTTTTGAGAATGTTCGATCAACGTTTGGCGAAACGCATGGCAAAAGTTCTAAATTTCGAAGGCGCCTACAGTTCTTCCGCGAAGGCTGGACCATTGTTTGCACAAGCGGCGATGAGCGGGCATATTCTGGATTCTTTCGAGTTTGGTGGCACCGTTGTCAATGCTGTTGAATTAATTGTTGAACCAAACACTTTGATGGTTGGACAAACGATTGATGAGGTCCGCGGGCGACACGAAGTGACTATCCTCATGCAAGAAAGAGCCGACGGAAACATCGATTGGAACCCGGCACCAACAAACATACTCAATGTCGGCGACAAACTTTTGATTATGACCGATCCCGACGGTTTGAAGCGAATGGAACCTTTGACGCGAAAGATGAGACTTCCGCGAGACACGCATAGTTGAAATTAGATTCTCCGGTCGCTTCGTCATTCGCCCCTGCCCTTGCAGTTCTCGGAGCGATCGTAGCGATGACAGTCGGCACTTCGTTCGGCAAAGAGCTGTTTGAAACAATCGGTGCCGAGGGAACTGCTACTGTTCGGGTCGCCTATTCAGCAGTAATTCTGTTGGCAATCTGGCGTCCCTGGCGAACGAAGTTATCATCGCGCGACATCAAAGCGATCGCTCTTTATGGCTCGACTCTTGGGGTGATGAACGTAATGTTCTATCTGTCTCTGGTTACGCTTCCGCTTGGCGTGGCGATTGCAATCGAATTTATTGGACCGTTGAGCGTGGCTATCTATGCCTCTCGTCGGGTAATTGATTTCGTATGGATCGGCTTCGCTATCGTGGGTCTGGTCCTCTTAACGCCGATCTCAAATACTGCCACCACCCTCAATCCATTCGGGCTTATGTTCGCTTTTGCATCGGCGATTCTCTGGGCTCTTTATATAATTTTTGGAAAACGTGTCGGTCATTTACATGCGGGACAGTCTACTTCTCTGGGAATGCTGTGCGCGGCAATGGTTGTTTTGCCATTTGGCTTGATGCGTGCCGGCGCTGATTTGATCGCGCCGTCACTTTTGCTTCCTGGACTTGCTCTGGCTTTAGCATCAAGCGCGATACCATATACTCTTGAGATGTTTGCTCTAAAGCGATTGCCGAAAAACACTTTTGGAATTCTTCTCAGTATGGAACCGGCGGTTGGTGCGCTTGCGGGCTTGATTATCTTAAAGGAGCAATTACAGTTGATTCAGTGGATTGCGATCGCATGCATAGTGGTTGCCTCGATAGGAAGTTCCATGGGCGTCAAGGGGGCACCAATAGAGCCACCATCAGCCGCTGATCTTCCGGCCGATTCACTTTGATGATCGGCGCACCTAGTCAACGTTTTGGTAAGGCGTAGCCTTAATTCTCCAAAATTGCCTGGAGACCTTTTTGTTTGATCGAATCGATCAGAGCAAGAAACATTTGAATCGAATCAGCATGATAAACAGAGTTGCGCCGATCAGTACAGGAAGCGTCTTGGCGGGCGGGAAGTCGTGAACCTGTTGCATCCCGATGGCTTGTAGTCGAAGCGCCAGTATCGTCGCTATCAAAAGTGTTATATAAGCCGGAATGTAGTTCCCGAGGATGTTGAATTTCAGCCCGGCGACGATTAAAGTCGCCTGGCTGTAGGCAATTACGCGGAAAGTTGTTTCGAACGGCTCGGTGCTACCCATGCCGGTGAACAGTTTCGATGCGATGAAACTTAGCAAAAAGGCCTGAAGTACGTTGCCGATGATGAACTGAAGCGTAATCAACAAATTCATACTGATGATACCTGCCAGTAGACCGCTCAACCCGGCGACGATAAGAAGGAAGATGGCGGGTTCCGCGATATTGCCGCGTGTCGGCATGGAGGCAAAAAATTGTTCAGGCTGAAACAAAATCGCTCGAGCATCGTGGAACGCTAACATCAACAACCCTTTTGTTTCGGGCGTCATCAGGTGATCGAACCGATTGAATTTAGCATCTTCAATGGACCCGGTATCGTTTTCGTCGTCCCCTGCCAATCGCGGTCTACGTTTTTGCTTCGTTCCTGCAGGTTCTGCCCCTGGTGTCGCCATTGGTGCCGAGCTGGAACGTTTCTTTCTTTTCTGCAGATTCGGTTTGACCTCAGGAACGAATGGAGCATCGGCAATGCCCGATCGTCGAAGAGAGGCACTGTCGTTCGGATCGGGTGAGTTGTAGCCGGTATATTGGGGACCCTGATACGGAGAAACTTCGAATTGGTCGAAATTTCCGGGCAACGGTGGCTGATTCGGCGTCGGCTGTGGTTGGGGCGACGGTTGGTTGAGACCCTGTTGCAGTTGAAGTTGTGGCGCTGAGTTCTGACCTGTTTGAGAGTCTGGGCGCCGGGGAGATTGACCAGATTGTGATGACGTTTCCTGAAGAAATCCCTGTACTGGCGTTTGACCAGAAAGCGATTGCTGTTTTTCTCCAGGGGCTGGAAACTGCTCTCCTTCAGGCGTAGGATTTTGATAAAAATCTTGAAACGATGAGTTTGCTTGTCGAGCGGAGACGGGCTCTGGAATAGCCTCTTGAGAAAAGAATGCTTGTTGCACTGTTAATCCGGAATTCTGTTTTTGAACTTGGGTAGGTGTGACACCAGGCTGTGAAGGAGCACCACTTATGGTGCTGGGACCAGGAGGGTCAGCGGCATCAAAAAATCCGGCTGGCGATCTGCGACTGTCCGGAGGCTGCTGGCGCGCAGGGTTCGAGTAATTAACCGGCGGCAGCGGATCGGCTCCTTCTAAGGGGAGCGTTTCGTTGAAAACTTGTGGCTGTGTAGCAAATGATTGAGGTGTGTGCACCTGACGACCGGAATTATCAAAAAAATCATTAGTGCCGAGCCCTCTTTCGGCGTTATATGTCTCAGCGGCATCGGGCACGGATGCAGCGGCGAGGTTAGGAGTCAGAGCCGAGGGATCAGTACTAGAAGACGATGCTGGCGCCGGTTGGTATGCAGGTGCAGAGGGCTCTGATTGTAGCGGAGTAGATGTCGTCGACGAAGCTGCCGATGGTGAAGTAGTTCGGAAAGCTGCTGACTGATCAGGATTGAATGCAGGGGGCGCGGCCTGCGTGTTGAAGGACGCTGATGGATCTGGATTGTAGACCGTCTCTGGGGCTGAATGCGCTACGTTCGGATCACTCACTGGTGTACCGGAAGGATCCGGATTGAATTGACTGGAGGCGAAGCTAAAAGAACGTGTCTGCGTGACGCCGTTTTCATCAGGACTGGTTGCTAAGCCACCATGAAAGAAATGTTCGGGATTTTGTGCGAGTTTAAAAGATCCCGAGACGTCCTGTCCATCGGCAGAGGAACCGGCGCGGTGTTGCTCATCGTCAGCCGAATTCGGATCTTGATTGTTGTTTTGAGACTGGCTCATTTCTCTGGTCGTGTTGCCTGAATCTGTATGGCGCGATCTGGGCTCGCTGAAATCACACTGTCAGAGTCGTACACTTCGCTAATTCAAAGTCTGCGCCGGCTCCATTTACAGAGTGGCATCTCATCGTACATACCTGCCACTCGTTTATACCCTGATTTGACTATACATATTCTAGATATGTGATCGACCGGCGTTTATCCGGCAGTCAGTTTACCGACATCTTGACCGTTTCTTCGAAGGTTTGCTCGGTTGATCTCGGTTAAACGAGTGCAGAAATTAATACTGCTTAGCCAACGACTGTCACATTTTATTGAAAAAATCCTCCGATCATAGTGACCGGAGGATCAAACTTTATCGCGACAGGAATTGTCGAATTAGTTGAGTGAATTGAGTTCGGCTTCTGCGCGCAGCCAGTCATTGACGTCACCGCCATGATTGAATCCGCGTTCTTGCCAGAGGAGATAAGCGCGAATAGCGATGTGCTCCGCAGTGATCTGTCTCTTCTCAGTGGTCTCTTTTTTTGCTGCAGTTGCAGAAAGATTTTCCTGTTTGGCTTTTGGCTCAGTTACAGGTTCTTTTGTCGCAACCGGTGCAGCGCTTTCCTTGACCTTGGTTTCGGTAGTCTTGGACTCGGTTGTCTTGGTGGTCGCCTTTGGTGCAGGATTTACGTTCGCTGCTTTGGTTGTTGTTGCCTTTTCTTTGCTTGCTGCAGCCTTGGCTGGAGCGGCTTTGGCAGTGCTCGACTTAGGCTCGGCTTTAGTCGATTTACCGGATGTCGGGGTATTTTTCGTAGCCATTTCTTACTCCTTCGTTTGAGTCAGCGTCTCCGAAGAGGTGCCTCAAAAACAGACCACAAGTCTATCCCAACTCTGCCAGATTGACTCATTCTTGTTAAGGTTCATCAAAAGTTTGACCGCACTTCATGAAGTTAAAACTTCACACCGGCATCTTCCAGACATTTTCGAATTTGAGGAAGAGCCGCTCTGGCAGCGACTTCACCGGCTTTGATAGCTTTCTCCGCGTCATGCTTGTTGGTGGACAGTAATCCGATTCCAGTCACCTCTGGGTGGATTACGACACATGCTTTGTTTAAATGTGGTTGGTCTAATGTCTCCAGCTGTAGAGTCACCATGCGCTTACTGACGCTTCCCATTTTTCTAAACGTTTTGATTGGCACTGGCAAAAGTTTTTCATCCACATTCACGGCGATCACAACATCGGCGCCCAACTCTGTTGCTTGCTCCACCGGGAGATTTGCAAGAACGCCACCATCCACGTACAATCCTTCACCGATTTGAACTGGTTTTCGCAGTCCGGGGACAGCAGAACTGGCTTGCATAGCGCGATACAATAGACCCTTGGTAATCGTGTATGGTTTTCCTTCGGCAAGGTCAACTGCTACAGCCGCGTATGGAGTTCGCAGTTCTTCAATCAGTTTCTCGTCGTCAGGCAATTGTTTATTTAGGAACCGGCGAAAGCGAACACCCCAATACAGACCATCATAGGGATGGTAGACCAAACGCGGAGCGATGAAGATCGGCATGGTCACGAGTCTTACCGCCAGCTTGGCCGACATATACGATTTCATTAGACTACGATTGACAAACATTTTTTCGATATCGCGGATTGGCAATCCCGCGCAGTAAAACCCGCCAACAATTGCTCCGATGCTTGTTCCAACCACCAGATGAAACGGAACATTTTCTTCCTTAAGTACTTTGAGAACTCCCACGTGGGCGGCACCACGGGCGCCGCCACCGCCAAGTACTAGCGCGACTTTGATACGCGAATTGCCCGACCCGGCGCGGTCTTGCGAATTCTGTTCGTCTTCGGCGACGCTGGTAGTTTCAAGACCAAGCGGTTTTGTGGCGATACTGCCTGTAGTACCAGTAAGATGTTCAGCCTGCGCTGGCGCTACCAGGCAGAACCAGGATGACAACAGTAGTTTAATTGCAACAGTTTCTGCTGCACGTTTAGGATTCAAGCCAGACCCTCGAAACGACTCGGCGAACGCGGATGTTGATCGCATTCTACATTGATTGCCGAGTTTCAGCTAGCAACCCGATTCGAGCACACCCGAGAAATTCGATAGCAGTGCTACCTGTGGTGGCATATTTTCGTCATTTCTTGCTCAATCTTTGGCCAAGCTGTCGCTACCCCTTGACGAAACTGTCAGAATTTCGCCGACTTCACGTTTTTTCTCACTTTGTTGTCATGAGAATAAAGAAATTTATTGCCACCACGGTTATTTCTCCGGAAGTCAAGCCTACTGATTGTTTAAGATTTGGATGTCGCCACTTGGCTACTCTGAGTGCCGGATAATTGCTTGTGGGGACGCCCAAAATTATGCATAATAATCGTTGAAACCGTTACCGAGCGGGTATCAAGCAACGCTATCGTAAGTCGTCCGGTCGAATATACCTAGATTTAGAGGTGCTTATGGGCCTTTCGCTGTTCTATAAAAACGCAACAAGCGGCTCGAGCAAAGCAGAAACTGCCAGCGAGATTCGCAGGAAATCGTTGGACGATATTCCAACACCGCGGGTGATGACCGAGTTATCCTCCGGTTACCGTGAACTTAGCAAAAACAGAACTCTCGCGGGGCGTCAATCAGCGAGAACATTCAATGGTCATGACAGAGACGTTAATGAGAATCGGCTCAAGATGGTTGCCGGTCTCCGCCACAAAGAAAAATTTCTCGCCTGGCGTCATTTGATTCACGACCTGTCTAGATATGTTTTGACTGGTCTGAATAAGCTTAATCCAGCACGAGTCCTGGTGCCAGATCCGTATGAGGTCAGCAACAGCGCTGTGAGATTTAGTCGCCGAAAGTAATTCGACCTGAATCATTAAAGACTTAAAGCCATTCGTTCTTCATCGGATGGCTTTTTAGTTTTGGCGAAGCGTATTTTGACAATGCGCAGATTTTGGTTTGATTCTGAATACAATCGTATCGATCTGGTGTTTGAGAAACCCCAGCCCTCGATTTAGTTCTCCCTGCTCTGAACCTTCCCATCGCTCATTCGCTTAGAGCGGTCGTTGTCACCATTTGCGGTGGCAGCCAGTTCGCTTTGAGCCTGACGGTTTCGCCTCAGCGTCTCACCAGTTGGGAGATGTTGCCGACTTGGTGCATTACTGTATCGAATACCAGGTAGAAG
>CAZRMH010000137.1:0-18581 GCA_964600935.1 uncultured Candidatus Obscuribacterales bacterium | reverse complement strand
CCTTTGCCACGATGGCATTACTGCATCAAAGTTTGAACTTGATGTCGCTGGGCGGCTTGGCCATTGCCTTAGGATTAGTAATCGACGACGCGATTGTTATCGTCGAAAACATTCACCGGCAACTCCAAAAAGGTCTTACCTCAAGTCAGGCTGTGATTGCCGCTGTCAACGAGCTCGCCGGTCCCGTAACCAGTTCCACTGCCACGACGCTTGTTGTCTTCCTTCCTTTAGGGTTCATTTCAGGCGTAGCCGGTCAATTCTTTACTGCCCTGACGATAACCCTTGCCAGTGCCGTCGCCTTTTCGCTATTCCTGGCCTTGTTCGTCGTGCCGATCTTTTGTGCGCAAGTGATGAAGCAGGAAGCTCACGCGGCACGAAAAGACGAAGGGTCAAGCAAGCAGAAAGCCGCTTGGTACCGGCGAACTCTAAGAACTTCGCTTCGCCATCCTGTAGTCGCCGCTTTGTCCGCCATCTTGATTCTCTTTGCTTCTTGCTCGTTGTTTGGAAGAATCGGCACCGACTTTTTGCCGGAAATGGACGAAGGGAGCTACGTTTTAGATTACTTGATGCCTGCCGGAACTTCCTTGCCTCAAACTGATCAGATTTGCCAACAGATTGAAAAAATACTCAGTGAAACTCCCGAGGTAATGGCATGGACACGTAGAACCGGGGCGGAGCTTGGATTGTTCGCCACACAGCCGAACACCGGTGACATACTGGTGGTTTTGCGACCGCACGATCAGCGCAAACGCTCAACTTCCGAGGTTATGGACGAGCAGCGCAGCAAGATCGCTGAACGGATTCCGCAAGTTGAAACCGAGTTTCATCCCATCCTCGCAGACCAACTCAATGATTTGGCAGGTGCAGGAAACCCTTTTGAGATACGCGTCTTTGGGGAAGACCGGGCCGCAATTCGATCTGTCGCTGAAACCATTGAGGCAAAATTGAAAAACGTTCATGGCTTAGTCGATCTTGCTTTGACCAGCCAGGACAGTGCTCCGCAGTTCGATATCAAAGTCGATCCGCTACGCGCCGGGCGGTTGCTTCTAACACCGCTAGATGTTACGGACCAAGTAAAAGCAGCTTTTCTGGGACAAGTCGCAACACAGATGCGGCAAGGAGACAAGTTTGTCGATGTTCGCGTTCGCCTTCCCGACAAGATTCGCTTCAATCCCTCCATGATTGGCCAACTACAGATACTCGGCAAAAACGGTGCCATTTTGCCTCTTGATGCGATCGCCACTATCTCGCAGATAAATGCAGAAATTGAAATTCTACGCGAGCACCAACAGCGCTATGTCTCTGTTGAAGCCAGTATCGAAGGCCGGGACCTTGGTTCCACAATCCAGGAAGTGCGTACCGTTCTCAAACCAATCGCTCTTCCTCCTGGTGTGTCTGTCACTATCGGCGGCATCTATCTCAGCCAGCAAGAGAGCTTTCAACAGTTACTGCTTGTGTTGTTCCTTGCCACAGCGCTTGTTTATCTCATGATGATAATTCAGTTTCGTTCATTCCTGCAGCCGCTCTCAATACTTTTGGTTTTGCCGCTCGGCATGCTGGGCGTTGAGCTGGCTCTTATCGGAACAGGCACGCCATTGAACGTATCCTCCTTCATGGGGCTGATCCTGCTTGTCGGGCTTGTAGTAAAAAATGGAATTATTTTGTTGGAGTACGCTAATCGTTTGCAAGAGCAAGGTCTATCACGAGATGACGCCTTGGTAGAGGCTGGAATAATTAGACTGCGTCCAATATTGATGACGACTCTTTGTACACTGCTTGCACTCACGCCTTTATGGCTGGGTCATGGTGCCGGTTCGGAATTGCATCGGCCGCTTGCCATAACAGTTATAGGCGGACTGTCTCTTTCCACCCTGATCACTCTTGTCTTTGTACCGCTTTTGTCTCGCGTTATGATGCGCAGGAAAATAGCATCTCATCCCGCAAAGCATTCCTCAGCCACGAGCAATGACTATGATCCCGAAGAGGATCATCAACGCGCCCAATGATTTCGAGACAGCAATCGGCTTATTCAAAACCACTAGTATGTCAAATGCTATGCCGAGTGTTGCAATAGAGATGCTGAATCGAAGTGGTTCACAATCTCAATTTTGTGCTCACTAATTTTCGAACACGGGATAGTCCGGAACTCGGGATAGTCTCCGCTATGCCGATATCGGAATAAAGGAGATTTTTATTCGGTCGATTATGTTCGCGCCTGGATATTGACTGCTCAACAGAGAAATCATTGCAAATTCTGGTTTTACACTCGCTCATTTGTTGAACTGGAGTTGTTTCGAGAGTTGAGAGAACTGGCTTACCTAGACAATGTAAGCGGTTTCTTGAGTTTGGACGTGGACAACTATGACCTGGGGCTTCTTCGGTTTAGCCAGTCTGAAGCAGGGATATGGAGAATTGCGTTATTACAAGAAGAATTTCAGCACATGCCCGAACGTTGTCTGGAGGAAATTGACAACTGCGTTGGAAAGGGAGAGCTAATCGTTTTTCCAAAGCATCATGGCGGGCGACATGTGCCTCCCATAGAACGTTCGAACTATACGATCTGTCCTCAGGTTCTTGGTAATTTTAAACTTGAAAGCCGACCTGGTTTTCCAAAACCATGTCAGGCATGCACGATATGCTTGCCTTAAAATCGGCAGCAGATGATGGTATGACGACTGCTTCTCGTCATTAGGAGCAGTCTCAGCATGTTGGTGGGGCGCCGCGTTATTAATTGTCGCAAAACGCGCAATCCGAAATCAATCAAGTTGCTAAAACAGAAGTATCTGCAAATTGATTTCTCCTTGCGGTTTTGCAGCTCCCTGCCGGGCGCGGCTGCGTGTGTCAGCTGCACAAAAAGGAGTATTACATGACTAAGAAAATTCTTGTTGGTCTACCAGCACAACTTTTGAGTCTCGTCGATCAAACTGCGACTGCTGAGTGCAGAACCAGGTCGGATCTGGTTCGTGAGGCATTACGCAGGTATGTTGATGACTATCAAAGAAAGCGTTTGGTTATCAACGAGAACATACTGAACATTCAACGGCTTGAGAATTCCTACGCGGTGCCGACGAGTACCGGGAATTCACCGAATCAATCGGTTGATTGTATTCAACAATTCTAGTTGCGAGGTGTAGGGGGCGGATTTCCGCCCTCTCTTTTTTCGGCTTCAGGTGATACAGCGTTCAGCTTCTTGTGCCGTCCTTGAGGCATGTTGCCGCCGCGTTTTTTTATGCTCGCAAAACACGCGATCAGAAATCAATCGTTTTGGTGGGTCGATGACTTCGGCTTTGATTTCTGTCGCGGTTTTGCAGTCCTCGTCGAGCGCGGCGTGCATCGGGTGATGCACGTAAACGCATTTGAAACGAGGACTAAAATCATGAATAAAACAAAGCTGAAAAAGCAATTGAGTTACATGATTCCGCAAATAAAACTGGTAATGATTCGCGAAGAGTTTGAAGGAACGAAGCCGATCCGCACACCAGCAGACATCACTAAGTATGTCGAACCGCTCAGGCATCTGCCGGAAGAAAATTTTGTGGCGTTTCATCTCGATGCGAAGAATAACATCATCGGATACCAAGTTGTATCGCAAGGAACCTTGACGGCGAGCCTCGTTCATCCAAGGGAAGTTTTTAAATCAGCATTTTTGTCGAATGCGAATTCGATCATAGTGGCGCACAATCATCCAGCCGGGTCGCTGACTGCAAGTGTCGAGGACATCGAGACCACCCGACAATTACTGAGAGCGGGTAGGTTACTCGCTGTGCCGGTTGTGGACCACATCATTGTGTCCTTCAAGGGCGAGTGCAGTATTCGAGAAATGCATCCAAAGATATGGGCGGAATTGGATGATCCAACTTATCCTTAGAAGCCAGATCTTATGCGCCTATCGGCGGAATTTAAGATGGTTTTGATTCCGCTGATTTGGCGCAGATGTGCTTCTCCTTCGCCTAAATGAGATCGTCGGGCCTTGTGAGTTAAGGAGTATGTAGCCGCACATCATCTGTGCGGCTACATACTCAACCTACGATGCGGTTGTCACTTTTTCGTCAGCTCAAAATAATTGGCTAGCGCTTTTTTCACTCCATACCTTTCTACTTTCGCGTTTTGAATAGGAAGGTCTGGAGAGTTCTTCATTGCTTCTCGTCGCTTCTCGTGTCTGTACTGTGCATGAGAAATATCGCTCATCCAGGCATCAAGGTAATATCTTTCATCGCTGCGTTCCCAGTCGTCACGTTGACGGAGAATCATCATGGCTTCCTCAGCCATTCTCTCGGCTTCACCGAACAATTCCAATTTGCAATAGCGTTCGATGAAAAAACTAACTTCCCTCGGGTCGACCCAGCGTTCTGAATCTTCAATTAGTTCAAGGAGAATAAATTCAGCACGTCGCATCGCAAGAAGCGCCGCTTCGAAACAAGCCTCTTTAGTGTACAAGTCCACTAAAAGCGTAAACAAGGCAAGCCTCATGGAAAGAGCGTCTTGATTACTGTTGGCAGGAAGTTCAGTCAACCGTCGTTCGAGTTCTTCAATTTTTGAGAATGATTGTAAATTGACAAACTCGATGCTCTCAAGAACAGCTAAGCTTGACTCGATGATTCCGTTACTTTGAGTACCATTTATACTTTGCATTATAGTTTTGCTCCGCAAGTGAAGTATTTTCTTGCATCGATATCAGGAATTAAATCAACCAATATCGTATGCGGATACCTGCCTGCTCAAATAAACACCGCAGGTTATCCAAAAGCATCATCTCGCCATAGCATCAGCGACCGGGCGTCACGTTCCGGGCATGTGTTGCTTTAGTGCAACGCCCACCGAATATCTAGACGACCTGAGGTTTTGAAGTGTTCCTGGAAAAAGTTAGGATTTTCCCTGAAGAATTTTTCGTCTTTTTCAAGTAATGAGATGCACATGGTGGTTCTGTGTACCTGTGATTTCGAAGTGGGGGCGCGTCAGCCTTCAAACGCCATTCGGCTAACTGAATTCCGTCCATCAATGAAGCGATCTTTTTTCTTTGTGTAATAGAAACTCGGTGATTGGCTCGCCCTGCTGTTTTTTGTCTGGGAGCGAAGGCGGGACGGATAACGGCAAAGGGAATATCGGAGCGCCTTCGCTCGCATTCAGCTTAGCAGGGCGGCCAAGCTTGTTGATTTACTGTCGGTGCGCTTCGCGCATTGTTTTATGGGGGCTCAGGTCAAGCCGAATCCGGCAAAGGGTGAGGCGGCGCGCAGGGTTTGAGGGGCGGCTTGTTGCTGGCGGCTGACTTGGTCTCGATGAGTGCTCAGGCGCCGTTTGGCTCTTGCTCACTGGATTCGTTGAAATCTATCAGGGCTGAGAGAACGTTCTTCCTCAGTCGCCGGGCGCTCCGCGGGAATAAAATTCCGGTCCACTGCTAAATTTTGGGGCGGAGGTTTACGCGTTCATGGAATTTACGTGAGCATAGAGATAACGTCATTGTTTGACGAGCAATAGCGCATTGTTTTCAACGCTGTTGATAGCGAGGTTGAGGGCGCTATTACTCTTAGTCTCGCTGTTCTGGCTGGCGATCTAAGGTCAGCAACAGATTCATATAATATGCTGCCTTCGGCAGCTTCGTTCAATCTGTTTAACGCTGGTATCGAATCTGGTGAACGACACTATTCGAGATTTTCCTTCTGAATTGTCGTCACCCGCGATTCGAATAGATTTTGAAATTCAGAACGTGAGTCAATCGTGGCGGTCAAAAACAAACGCCGCGACCATTCGATCACGGCGATGAGTCTATGAACGAGGTCGCTAGTTATTTGCGGCCTTTCGCTGCTGGTTTCTGCGCCTCCACAGCAGATTCGTTAACGTACAGCGGTTCCGAAACCTCCGGTTCGAGTCTGGGATCGTCAATTTCTGTTGAGCCGTCCAGCAGAGAGTCGTCAGTTTTGTTGAGAGAACCGAGTACTTCGAACGAGCGGACCTTTCAGTACTTAGTGTTCATGGGTACTTCGAGCGAGCCGACCTTTTTCTTCCAGTGGCTTCAATTCGCGAGCGCGCCGGTTTCCTTACAAATTTTTCGTCCGGTCAACTTGCCTTTTTCCTGGCATTTGATGAGGTGTCCGGCGGCTTCATTCCAGAGTTCGCAGTCGACCCACAGACTCGCGCTTATTTTCCTTGTTTTTACTGTGAGCCTTTCGATTGCCTCGAAGAGAAACAAGCTACCTTTCTGTCATCCTGAAATAACGATACGGTGGGTTCGGAACCGATGTTGCCTATGATGTTTAGTTGATTCATTGTTTTTTTCCTCTGAGTTGAAGTGGCACGCGTTTCACCCATGCAGCCGATTCTACTGCCACCAGGAATGGAGTCACCCATATGATTTCTAATTTGCTGAAGTTTTACCGTCGTGATTCGCCATCAGGTGAAGCGGTTTTATAGGTGAGTAATTTTTGTAGGTGAAAAATCTTTTTTATGTATCTTCAAATGCTTTCCAGCTGCGGCACTCTCCTTAGTTTCCGGCTGCTCTGCGACTGGCGCCGCATCGCACACGGAACCGAAGATGATTGCCGCAGCTGAAAATCTAACGATTTTCAGCCGAGGCATTCGTTTTTAGATTCCGTCTGCTCTGCGACTGGCGCCGCGTCGCACTCGGAATAAAAAAATGATTGCCTCATCTGAAAATCATTCGAAGATACCGGGCGGTAGCACCTAAAAAATTACTGCACCTAAAAACCGCTCCACCTGCTGGCGTTATCACGACGGTAAAACTTCAGCAAATTAGAAATCATACAGGTGACACCATTCCTGGTGGCAGTAGAACGTCCGCATGGGTGCAACGCGCACCACTTCAACTCAGAGGAAAAAAACAATGAATCAACTAAACATCATAGGCAACATCGGTTCCGAACCCACCGTATCGTTATTCCAGGATGACAGAAAGGTAGCTCGTTTCTCCGTTGCAATTAATGGCTACAGTAAAAACAAGGAAAATAAGCCGGCTCCTCTGTGGGTCGACTGCGAACTCTGGAATGAAGCCGCCGACCGCCTCATCAAATGCCAGGAAAAAGGCAAGTTGACCGGACGAAAAATTCAAGTCACCGGCGCACTCGCGAATAGCCACTGGAAGAAAAAGGTCGGCTCGTTCGAAGTACCCATGAACACCAAGTACTGTAAGGTCCGCTCATTCGAACTACTCGGTTCTCTCAAAACTGACGACTCTCTGATGGATGGCTCAACAGAAATTGACGATACCACTCTCGAACCGGAGGTTTCGGAACCGCTGTACGTTAACGAATCTGCTGTGGAGGCGCAGAAACCAGCAACGAAAGTCCGCAAATAACTAGCGACCTCGTTCATAGACTCATCGCCGTGATCGAAAGATCGCGGCGTTTGTCTTTGCCCTTCTTTTTCTAAAGGTACGGCGAGGCGCCGGATTTGTTTTAATAGATTGACTCTCGTTCTGAATTTCAAAATCTATTCGACTCGCGCCCGACTAGTTTATCGTGTGCAAAAAAGATTGATCGTTGAACGCGAGCGGCAGAAGAACAGACGAACCGTAGAGAGAGGGTTTTGTTGACGTTGAGTGTCTGGGCTGCAAAATTAAAAACAAAGGCTGCGATACATCTAATGCGTAGGCGTATTGAGTCGGTAGCGAGCAAAATGATGGTAGTGTATTTGGTGTCTGTTGTCGGTACTGAGTTTTTATACTCGTTTATGGTTCTGACAGGATAAAGAATGTCGGCACGCGACTGGAATGTAGGCGCCCTTGACGCTTTTGCTGTCGACAATGAGGTTGAACCTGTCGGCAAATAACCGGAAGCACTAGATACGGTGGCGCTTAGCTGTCGACGTTCTTGTCGGAACCAAAACCCCTCTTCATTAGCTCATTGCGCATTGAGGCATCGGGGCAACTAAGCGTCACAGAAACGACTTCGTCCGAGACCGGCAAATCCGACGATAGATCCAAAGTTGAAAACTTAATATCATCATCGGTGCCGAATACATGTGCATATGGGCGAGCAACCTTAACTCCGAGATCGTGATCCGCTGGAATTACTAACTGGTAACAGACTTGCCCCATCACAAGAATGAACATCATGTACGCGAACTCTTCATCGGAGTTTCGCTTGCGTCGCAATAGCAAGCATCTTCCATCTCCGAACACACCGAGCTTTGAGAAGGCTGCACTGACTTTGTAATGATTCAGTGAATTCTTCTGATGTTGTTTCGAGGATTTATGAAACTTTGGATTTCTTGAAAAAATGCCAACTCTGAATCCGGCATGAGTGCGAGCGCCATTTTATAGAAACACTTTCGAACTTGAGATGGTATGTACGTTAAATTTTTCCACTCAAGAGTGGCTTCGTTCAGATCTTCTGAAAAGGTTATCGTTATCTCGTCGCTCAGTTGAATTTCCGTCTGATCATCCTCAAGACGGATGTGTCCTCCCTTTAGCGAAAACGCCGGAACTCCTCGATTACCCCGAATACGAAACAGAGTGCGCTGCCAGTTGCTCCATCGGCCAAAGTGGTCGTCGATGGTACGCCCGAATTCATAGTTGCAATAGTCACACTCGTAATCAGAAAGAATGAATTTATTTCCTGTGCTCGCTGGTAAAGCATGAGCTTTGTCGTCAAACGTGACATTATCCGCCAAGCCACAGAACCGACAGCCCGGAAAATCTGACACCAAAACTAGGTCTCTGTCCTGGTCGAATTTGTACTCAGCCAAGCAATCAAAATTTTCGTAAAAAGCTGCGGTTACCTGAATGAACAGTGTTTTCAGCACACCTTCGACGAATTTCTTTTCTTTCTCTACGTTCATCGAGTTGATAACACCCTCTTCCAAACGTAAATCAAGGTTAGTATTCTGGGAAAAGACATTCAATGTAATTCTCAAAACAATTAAAGAGGCAGATTCACTCACGACGGTCACATCGTAAGAGCCTTTTAAAATCTCACTTTTCAGTCCGTTTCTGATTTGTTCAATCAACGATTCTTTCGACAAATTGACACTCTCCGAAAGCTCAGCGGCTAAAATTGACCGTAACGGATCGACTTCCTCTCGATGTCGGCTCCGTCGAATCGGCTCCGATATCAGGGGACCTTATGAGCGAATCGATCTTGGCACATGACTTGGATATGATCAACAACCGTGGCATTGCGCTGTTATCCTTGAATGAGGATGACTGGGAAAGCTATCAATCGTCGCGGACGTGCGGCCATCACTTCTCCAGAGCAATGTCACACGGTCTAGCGAGCGAAGCGAAGCCAAAATCCTTGGCGCTCATACGCATTAAACAATCCGACTTATTGATGGTGGCTCTAGTTCGCTCGCGTCGAGCCGTCACCACTTTAGAGTCTGCTGTTAAATTCGACCTGATATCCACAATAAGTCCCGCCTCGTTTACGAGTCTCATTTCCGACATAAAAGAATCGAGTCTTAAAGCAAGCGTTAAACGCTTGATGGAAAGTCAATCCGAATTCATAAAATTCTCGCCGAAACTGGGACGAAGAATCTTAGAAGTTATAAGTGTTCCAGAAAATGCTCACGCACTTAATCGAATTCTGTGGGAAGTCCGCCCAAAGCAAATCGAGAATGCAAGAGCACTCCAAAGTGATGCGCTCAAACTGGCGTTAAGAGCATTTGGTGCAAATGAGGCTCAGGAACTACAGTTGTTTGAAGGGCAAGAAACAGGTCTCGTGACTGTTAGATTGCAGGAAGACGCTGTGATTGAGCATGATGCTCGCTGGATGCCAGGATGGGAGCTTGAACAGAGTGCAGTTACAGGCAAGGCAGTTTTCGTGAATGGTGATGAGAAGCTGCAAGTAATTACCGCGAACAAACGACCTCTTGAGGAGCTGATGGGAGTTGATCTGATTTACCTCAATGAAAAGCAGTCATCGCTTGTTTTAGTTCAATACAAGATGATGGAACCCGAAGAAAAACGCCGGATTCCAGATATCGATTATCTTCAATACGAAGAGAAAGAGTGGACTGTTAGGATCGACGAACAGTTTAAATCGGAAATAGTACGAATGCGCAAATTCGATAGAGACTTGGATCAAAAAGGACCATACCGTCTAAATCCAGGAGCTTTTTTCTTTAAACTGGTAAAAAGGTATTCGCAGATTGAATCAAGCGGGATAATTTTGAGCCTCGACCACTTCGACCAGCTTTTGGAAAACGGTGCTTTGGATGGACCAAAAGGTGGACTTCGCTTAAGGTATTCTGATCTCAACGGACATTATGTTCGAAGCGATGGTCTGATTGAACTTATTCGCTCTGGCTACATTGGTACTAGAGGGGCTACAACAACCCATCTGCAAGCCCTAATTGACGCAGCATTGAGCGAAGGACGAGCCGCAGTAGCCGCAATCCAGTCGAAGCTGCCGCCGGATGAAGATTATCGTAGACCACCCCATCCCATTGACCGCGCATTTAAGCCTCTTAGTGCTATGCCGATAAATTGGAATGAAGACCACCCCGGCGATGAAGATGAAGAAGTGGATGAAAACTTGAATTTTTGAAATCTTCAAAAATGCGCTTCATCTGATTAGGACCTGTCTCGCTCATCATCCCGACCGCCTTTTTCCTTCCAGCGCAATTGACGTTCAAAGTTTGCGTTGTGAATTTGCTTTTCTCGATCTTCGTGTCGACGTTGCCATTCGGCCTTACACGCCTCGTAAGAGCCGCTGAAGACCATCTCCCCTTTGCCGTTGAACAGTCCATATCTTTTAGATTGTGATTCATTTCCACTCGACACAGTTCATTTCCGCTTACTTGAGTTGTACTGGAACAATATCCGAATCAAGAATGTGCCCGTCTGCAATTTGCAGACGGGCGAAAGATGAGTAGTTGTGGAATTGAAGAATATTGTAGACAAAGTGCCGACGCTGAGAGTGGCAAAATGAGCTGTTATTCCAAGCCATAATCATTCGTGTCCTCCGACATTAACTGTTGAAGTCGATTTTTCGAAATTGGTTTCGCGCGACTGCGTCGTTTTTGTGTTTGCTCGCGAAGAACCTCGTCGTGATCTTCTACCGTTTCTGAAACCTCGCCGAGCGCGGGAATTTCTCGGATTACTTCTTCGTGAAGTTCAATTTCTTCTGGTGTGATCTGAGGCTCAAGGCTTTCATCGACGACTAACGATTCTGAATAAACAGCAGGATGAGCTGCAATCATTTCGTCGAAGATTGCAGGGTCAATTTTGTCGAACAGCACCGGTCTGGTACTTGCGGTGAAACAAATCGCCTTCCAATCATTCATGTTAAGCACCTCATCTGGTGCCAGCAGTTTTCTACCATAGAAGCGTGGCGCTTGATGTGGAATGAAATCGCGACGAGTTTCGTTACCCAACTGGTCTGAAACCAGACGAGCGGTAGTCAGTTCATTCGGTCGGAAGAAGATGCGAGTGGCCGGTTGTGAAATGATTATTTTTGCGTCTTCGAATCCGTAGACTTTTTTGAGTTGCTCCAAGTCCTGCATGCCAATTAGCATTGGAATGCCAGCGTGTCTGAGGATAGTCAGTTGTCCCGGAAGGTCCGGCAGATAACCGAAATTAGTTAATTCATCCAGCACCATTTGTAGTGGCATTGAGTTTTCTCTATTTTTCTTGTAGTTATCCATTACCGTTTCGAGAACGAAGCTAAGCATCACTGAAGCAACTGGTTTCATCTGTCGTTTGCCCGCCGGAACCGCCAGGTAGAAGGTGAAAAGGTCTTTTTCAAGAATGTCGAGATCGACTGTTGTGGTTTCAGTCAGAGCGATAACGGTTGGGTTGAGCCATGGGCTGAGACGGACTAAAAGTCCAACCATGACACCGTTCAGAAATCCATCAGAGGAGAGGCGGAACATTGCTAAGCATTCTTGCTTTCCGACATCCGCTGTGCCTCCTTCCTGGATGAAGGTGACCAATTCTTTTCGACCGAGTGCGATGGTGGAGCGGACCCACGCCAGGTCCTTTTTCTTGATGGCAGCGATCATCAATAGGGCCGTCAGTAGCTGACGCTCGGCAGTTTCCCAAACCTGATCGCCTACGTGACTATTCGCGGTAGTGTTTCGTATGATCAGGTCCGCCAAATCTTGCGCTTGACCGACAGTCTTTATTCGTTCAATCGGATTGATACGGCAAGAGCGTTTGTCTTGCGGATTGAAATAAAAGATTTTGTGACCGCGAGCGGCTCGATAGCCGGAAGTTTTCTTATAGAGGTCCGGCTCGACGCCATCAGGTGTCGCTTCGGTGACTACAGCACAGGAGTCAACGTCCAGGAGTAGATTCGGGGTGAAGATGCTTGAGGTTTTACCGCAACCGGTTGGGCCGCAAACGAGACCATGTCGAGTGCGTTGCTTGCTCGGAATGGAGAAAATTTTGCTGGTGTCACCATTGATGTTCCCGACGATGAGTGAGTTCTTTTGAATCTCATCGTGCAAGTAGACTCCGTCAAGATCTGCGAATGATGCCCATTTTGCGCTACCGAAACGATTGTCTTGCGACTTTCGTTTGTTTGATTCCATCCAACTCTTGTATGCGGCGTCAAGTTTCTCTCTCACCAGTTCGATCTCGCGAATACAAGTTCCGAGCGACCAGGAGTTGTTTATCTCAGAAATAGCTATTGTGACTTGCTTCTCTGTCCAACTTTGAGCGTCATATTCGATTTCAAAATTGTTTGGTTCCTCCGACCAACATGCAGTGAGCTGAAAGAGCATGCTTTTGACGGCTCTCATCGCCATCGATTGTTCTTTCTTCGTGCCGACTAGGATTCCGTCGCCGACTACTTCGCAGCGGTATCCCATCGGGATGAAAATTCCGGCGAGAATTTCTTCAATCGATTTGAAAGGCGCTGTGATAGAAATTGTTTCTTTGGTTTCTGGCATTGTAATTAACCTCTAGAAGAAGGGAAGTCACGGTTTTGTTCATCTTCACGGTCGCGTGTTCCGTCATCGCCTGCTTTGAAATCGTCTTTGTCCGCAGGTTCGAAAACGGTCATGGAACCGGTCACGTCGGCAGATTCATTTGTTTGATCTGGTTGTGTTTCATCAGTGTTTGAATTGACGCCGAACAAATCGGGTAGGGAATCGGAATTCGCTTGAGTCTTGTCGGCAGCTTGGGCAGTGGGTTCATCCAAGCCTCGCTCTCTATCGTTAGTTCGATCCAAGTTGAAGCGTTCGAGGGCTCGCTCAAGTTCACGGTTTGGATCGAGGTGCGCTCTGGTATAGCTGTTGCCAGCTTCACGCATTGCCTGGTAGCAATCGCGGGTGATGTAGACATCACCTTTGCTGTTGAAACGATCTTTCGTAGTTTGGTCTTCAAGCGCTCTGTCCGCGCGTCTTATCGACCGGTCGATATTTGACTGAGCGATTGATT
Organism: uncultured Candidatus Obscuribacterales bacterium; assembly: GCA_964600935.1. Taxonomy (GTDB): domain Bacteria; phylum Cyanobacteriota; class Vampirovibrionia; order Obscuribacterales; family Obscuribacteraceae; genus JADYXR01. The sequence continues at coordinate 5,245 of CAZRMH010000137.1, read as the reverse complement.
TATCTTTATCGATAAGTTTTTCTGCGAGTTTGTCCGCGCTGACCGATCCACTTTCATCAATGAGTCGATCTGCCAGCTTATCCGCACCGTTATCCAGAAGGTCACGTGCCATGTCGTCGTATCGTTTGGACTGCAACGTATCTGTCAGCCCTTCTGGGTTATCTGAAGGTTCGCGCTCGTCCTGCACCGGTTCGTCTTTGAGAAGCGAGGCGTTGGTGCGTTTTTCTTCCGGTATCTGTATTCTTTCCGGCACGTTGTTCAGTCTGTCGATCGCGCGTTCTGCGATCTGCAAACCGTCAGGAATTCGGCCGGCGATTAGAACGTTGGCATGGAAATGATCTGTATCACGGTGAACGTTCCCGTACCAGATAAGAGGGTGTCCTAGCTGCTCCTCCAGGGCACGCATTTGATGTCTTGTGTAGTCGACCAGGTCAACTGAGTTTGAACCGGGAGAAATCATCATTTCGTGAAAGGCGACCTTTCCTCCTTTGTTCTCAATCAACGATTTTTGAACGTCGTATGGATTGAGATCTTGTTCGAATCTGGAAAAGAAAGTCGCGTCCCGAAGCGGTTTCTTCTCAACCGATTGTTCAAGTTCAAGATTCGGTGAGCGGTCAAATTGTCCGTGTTCCCGCTTTTTTTCATTCGAATAATAAAAAATCGCCTTTGAGATCATTGCGTTAGCAAACTTCGTATTCGTCACGAAGCGACCGCGAATGACTGCTTTTGGAAGACCGAAGCGTTGTTGTCCTCCTCGGGGATAGAGGATATTCGGGACTCGCGTTCGTCCAAACTGCATGAACGATTTGCCGCCGCCGCCCCCTCCGGGGCGGTCGGCCTTTTCCGAGTTTAAGAAGCTGTTGAACCAGGCTGATCCACTCATGTCGAGCGATCCTCCGGTGTTCCCGGCTCCGGTCGAGTGCGGAGTTTCCGCTCACGGAGAAAATCGTTTGCGTAGGTTTCCGATTTGTCTCGAAAGTGTTTCTTCTGCTCGGGAGTGGCTTCGATGAAGAAGCTTTGGTCGGCAAAATAGAGGCATTTGCCGATCCCGAAAATGCATCGCACCATGAGTGAGGAGAAGTGTTCCTGGATTTTTTCGAGACGGCTTTCGACGTACTCGAACTGGCTCTTGGTCATCCCTTCGGCTCGACGCGCAAGCGCTTCGTGAAGGAGTTCGCGAGTCATATCAGAAACTGACAGTTTCGAATTCGTCGCTAGACGTTCGATTTCGTCGAAAACTTTTGGTGCTACTCGCAGAGATATTCTTGGCGATTCCATTGTCTTTTCCTCCTATGCTGCGACCGCGCGCATTTCCATGGTGTCGATTTCGTCTTGAGTGACTTCGACGACTTTGTGATTGGGAAGCTCGGTGTCTATCCGAGCCAGGATTTGTTTGGCGTGTTTCTGGAACTTTTGGCTTTCCATGGCGGAGCCAAATGCGTTGCCACCGAAGACGAATGTTGTTCTGACCGCGTTCGACTCGATGTCGTAATCAATGAAGATTTCCAGTATCAGCAAGTTATTCGTATTGGCGTTTCGATGTTCCGGCATGAAGGGAAAGGCTTCAGGCGTCATGAGCGCGAAGTTGAAGTAGCCGCTGACCAGATCGATGACTCGTGGCATCCATTGGACGGAACCATAGTGAGCTGCGGTCATTGTGCGTTGAATCGCATTCGATACTTCTTCGACTTCGTGGTTGTGAAGTCGGCGTTGGTAGCGAACTTTCGTCAGTTGTTTGCGCATGAAGTCTCTGATTTTTATGAAACTAAATGCGGTGACTGCTAGCGCAACCGGAGTCGCGATGGCGTTGCTTATATCATGCGCCTGGGGCGTGAGATCGCCCGCGCACCATATCAATGTGCCGGTCGTGACCCATGTGGCGGCGCCAGTCATAAGGGAGAGTGTGATTGCGTTTTGCATGTTAGGCGACCTCGTCGATATTGGTGTCTCTGACTTTGATTTCAAGCATGCGAGTAACCTGAATTGAATATTGATCGTTCTCTCGGATCAAACGCTCCGCCCGCTGTTTGACGACCTTGAGCTGATCTATCGTTTTCATCACGTGGTTTCTATCGGCGAGATGGCATTCCGTTTCAACTAGAAGTTCGAGTGCGCCGATACTTTCTTCGGCGGCGCGAGCCGCTTCGGCAGGGAGAGCATTGCCGATGAACCAACGCGACACGTAGAGTGAATTTGATCCGCGCTGATCGAGGCGATGCCAGGGAGCGTCCGCAAGTCCTTCTTCCATGTGTCGGATGATTTTGTAAGCCAGATCTCGATGACCACGACTTTGCATTATCGTTAGAGCGAGTTTCCATGCTTCATCCCAGTCGTCGTCTCGACCAAAGTGTCCGTAAGTCGACAGTTCAACTAACGCCTCCTCCAGGGCGTTAAGTGCTTTTTTCGACTCCGCTTTGTCGTTGAGTTCGGCATTGCGAGCCAATTCAAGAAGGTTGTGAATTTGTTTCAACTTGTCCATATTTATGACCTCAGAAATTTTTGTGAGTTACGCGCATTGTTGTGTGTGATTAGGGGCGATGTTCGAGACTGCATGAGGCAGGCTTGCCAACCTCCGCTCGTCATCGAGCAGTTGAAGGTAATTAGTGGCGATTTGTTCGCTTATCCAGTTGCCGGGTGAAAGATGAGAGGATGCCGATATCGCTTTTAGATAGGCTGTTTTGGCTTCAGCGAATTGTTTTAGTGAGTGGTGGCAGTTCGCGATTAAACTGTTGATCGTGATGACGGAGATGCTGTCCGACACCGTGATGGAGAGGAGTAAATCCAGGGCAGTTCGGAAGTCTCCTTCCATCACGAGGGCGGTCGCCATGCACACGTTTGCTTCGGTGCGTTCTTGTTCGGAATTCGCAAACTTCAATGCTTCATCGAAGCAGAAGTAAGCCGAATCCAAATCGTTTTCGTGCTGGTTGATGTACCCAAGGTGCATCAGCTGGTCGAATTTATCGACTTGCATCGTTAGCGACCTCCGTTTTGGAAGAGGCGCTCGGTGCCGTTTAGTCCATAGGTGTTCCGCCAGACTCGTGGAGTCGGGCTGAAGTACGGATCGCGTCGAGTCGGCGACGGTGCTGATGTGTTTATCGGTGCCGAGTACTGTTGGTAGGCGATCCCGTATCTAACGTTTTTATTGCGCTCGACTCGGTTCAAGGTGATGAGCGCTTGTTGTCTATCGGCACCGCCGGCTCTTGCGATGTTTGCCAGTCCTTGCATTGCACCGGCGTAGATGCGTTGGCCATCTCCTCCGTTCGCTTCGACGACGCTAACGAGGGCTTCGATGTAAGTCGGAGCGTTGGCTAGGTCTGTGTAGTTGTAGGTCCAGGTGCCAAGCGCGCTTTCCACTTGTTTTTCAAGCAGGATTGCAGCTTCAGCGAAGTCGCGTTCGTCGAGGAAGGTCATCGCCCAACGCCCGAGGAGGACGTTGAGAGCGCGAGGTGTCTGCGAACGTAACAGCGGATACGCTTTGCTGAAGAATGCTTTGGCTTCGCTTGGACGCTTCAGACGTCTTGAGCATTCGCCCATGTCGCTGAAGATCAATCCCAGATAACGTTTGTTGTTTACGTCATTTACGAGGTACGATGCTTTTCTGAATTCAGTCAATGCTTCTTCGTAACGACCCATTTGCATCAGTTGTGATGCGCTTGTCGCGTATTCTTGAGCCGACTTGAATGGAACGGTGAATGCTTGAGCCGGAGATTGCAGGCTCAATGTGATGATACCGAGGGTAATACCGCGTTTGATTTGATGAGAGAGTTTCATGCGCGCCTCCAGAGTGTTGGGAAGAGGCTCTGCTCTGTGTAAAAGACCCAGAGTCCTCAATTCACAATTCCGGGAGGAACGGGGACCAACGCGCCGCGCGGACCCCGTCTCCAACTCATCTATGCGACTTGCCTCAATCTCCCTATTAGTTCAAAGTATCCAGTGATGGCGCTCTCCAAGCCATCTTTTTCAGGAAGCGCGTATTCGGGTTCCAAGTATTCGTTATTAGCAACCTTTTCGAGTCTCTCTGCTCGGAGACTTTCCTCGTGGCTGATCTCGTGTAACCAGCCTTGTTCTGATTTCGTGACGTCGGATGGATCGACGTCATCTCGCGATAACAGCCGCTCGCATGTCTCCGCTACCACGCGTCGAGCGTCGTCGAAACTGCCGTTTCGTATGAAGCATTCGATGAAAAACGATACGCTGGATGGATCGATTGTTTCTGTGTCCCAGGAAAGAAACCGATGAACTATTGGCTCTGCTTGTTTCAAGCAAAGGAGAGCTGCGTCCTGATAACCCCGTAGCGCGTACATATCACTTACGAGCATCAGTTGAGCGAGCCTCATGGCTAGAGGGCTTTGATGGAAGGAATCGAGGTAGACATCGAACATGTGCTCGGCTACCCGCAAAGGGTCTCTGACACCTTGGGAGAGGATCGAGATAATGTCGTTTTTTTCGGAGGGAAACTCCGAAGGATTGTAGTCGTACATTTTGTGATTGCTCCTGTCGTGCTGTGAGAGGTGGACACGCGGCTCGTAGGTGCCATGTACGAGTCCTGTCCGGTGGAGCGCAACCCGTTCTTTTCTAGAACACCGCAGCGCATCCAAATCGACAGTCGATGTGGAGCAAATTACTAAATTTAAAAATTTTTCGGTGACGTTCACGATAGCGGACCTGTTGAGTGAGTGAAGTGGACTTCCGTCCTAGGCATGAGAGCTTGCTCGCTAGCGACCCAAGGTTCTCAATTGCGTTCTCAACAAAATTTCCGGTAATGAATCTCCTGTATCCGTATGTTTATTCAGACGACTAATCGATCCGAATGTTTCCCAATCATAGCTGCTGCGATCCATGAGTTTCACTAGGGTTTTCCCGGAAGGTAGCCCCTTGTTAACCGTGGCTGAATCTGCCGAACGTGCATATAATGGTAGTTTGATTTTGACGAGAAGATTTTCGTTGAATATGAATCGATTATCAATCGCGAAAAAATATCGAGAGAAATCTGACGAGTCGATGCTCGCCGCTTTGGCATGTTTGGAACAAGAGCATCTAAGAAGTTCATTCAATCGATCCTGGTATGCGGCGATGCAGATTGTAACTGCCGGTGCCTATCAGCTTTTAAATGATATCCCGCGAGACGGTTTACCAAATTGGAGACACGAAAGTGTTCCTAATTTGTTTCAGGATTTGACGAAAAAGACTAAGACGTATGAGAAAAATAGGCATCTGATTGTCGCTATCAATTTACTTCGTCAAC
>CAZRMH010000136.1:0-18623 GCA_964600935.1 uncultured Candidatus Obscuribacterales bacterium | reverse complement strand
GGCGCTAAAGCAGTCAATGAGGAGTGGCAATATGGTATCACTCGTTTAAATCGCTGGTTGAATGTTTAGGCGATTGGCTAATTCGGAACTCAGGAAGGCACGGTCTCTTGTGATTCCGCCAAGCTCTGCTATTGGAAAGCCCGTATACGTCGATATCTTGGTTAATTGGCGTTGTAGCTGATCACTCGAGAAGCGCGTTTTTCACGCATGACGTCTGCGAGCACTGGAGCAATTCCGCGACCGTTCAGTTCGTCGAAGGATTTGACATCGACGATATCGTATTTCGCGTCGTACTTGGAGACCAGTTTGTTATCGAGCATCTCTAGCGTTGGTGGCGCTTTGGGATCTTCACCGACCTTAAGAATAACGACAGCGATCTCGTCGCTTCGGTTCATTTTTTTTGTTGCGTTCACTAAAACATTTCTAGAAGACATAATGTCGCTCAAGGAGCCGTCCGTAATCATTGCAATCAGTAACGGCTTCGTGTTGCCATTTGTTTTTTTTCGATTCTCGAAATACGTATTGACTTCTTGGGAAAGCGCTTTGGCCGCGAAGGTGCCGCCATGCGGTTTCATAGAACTGAATACTTTCGATACCGAGGCCGCGTTGACAACATCTTTATACATGATTGACTGGTCACCGAACACGGTGAGCCGCGGTCCGTGATTGAGAACTGATAGCGACTCCTTGGTCAGTTGGGCTGCGTGCGCTCGACACCAATCCCAACGGCTGTGACCTTTACTTGAAGTGATCGGTCTGCCGGGATTAATATCCGAAGCCACTTCTAAGAATGACTGTGCGGGGAAGTATTCGTACTTCATCGAATGCGAGCTGTCGATCAACAGTGCGACATCGTAGTCGTGTAGAACCTTCGCGGAGTTAACCGAGTTGTTCACCAGGTGCCATGGAAAAGGGTATTCGGTAAGATTACATGCAAGTCCGGCGTTTTGCATAAACAGTCCCAGCAATGTCGCTGCGGCTATCGTTCTTGAGACTGATGATTTGTTGTTGATTTTGAACATGACTAGGTTTCCCGTACTTCATACTTACTGTGCATCATCGACTACATTTTCAATAGCATGAAAACTGGCAAACAAAGCGAGAAACTTTTGAAGGTGGTTTCAACCAACCTTCAGTTTTTTTTGATTTCAGGAATCGCCAGAAGTGCCGTCGACAATGCGTCTCCAGGCTGGACCTATGCCTTGAAGCCCGCCTTTGATGCGCTCGATCGCAGCTTCGACCTCGAGCCTGACCTCGAACTCAGAATCCTCTGATGCCTCTATTAAATAGGTAAGTGCTTCGTCATCGCCGATATCGAACAGGAACCTGGCCGCGCGCCAGCGGACCAGTTTATTCGCGTCGGCTAACGCCATGCACATTGCCGGCTGTGCCAGCGGCTCTCCGATGTCGGATAGCGCATCACCGGCGGTGCGGCGTACGCCAACATGTTTATCGTTGAGAACAGCTTCACAGAGCGCCGGTATCGCCTCGATACTACCTGTGGTGCCAAGCGCCGCTGCCGCCAATCGGCGGACCTGGGGACTTTCGTCGCGAAGCGCTTTGGTGAGAAGTGGAATAGTTTCCTCTGACGCCTTTAATTCTTGAATTGCCGAAATTCGTCGATGCCAATCCGGATCGTTCAGCCAGCTCAGAATGGTTTCAAACGGCACAGTCGTCTGCGCATCCGTTGCGCCGATTGCCTTGGCTTCTGCCCGTTTCAAAGCATCTTCGTCGAATACGCCTTGCAGCTCACTCGAGACTTCATTCGCGATTTCTGTTCTGTCGCCGTATCGAATCCCGTGATCCGCCCAGTAACGTTCTTCTAAAAAGTTGGCGCCGGTTGCGTTTTGAATCGACTGCGCTAGATCGTTGAAACGCTCTCCAAGACTGACTCTTGTTTCGCCGCTGCTGTCGGTTGCTTTGACTTGGATGGGAATACCCTTGAAGGTTTGAACCACGATATGGACGGTTCCTTCCTGCTCGATTGTCTGGCGGGGCGCTACAGTTTCGAGCGCTTGGTCAGAAGAAGCGGTCCCTGCACAGAGCGAACTTTGTGACTCGTCTGTCGGAGCCTTGAATAGCGCGGTGGCCTGCTCCAGAATCATACGCCAGTCGCTTCTAGGGTCGCGGTTAATCGTCAGGAAGTCATTGCAAACGAACACGCTTTTGAGCCCATCGATTTTAAGTAAATCCTGTACGAATTGCGGACTCTCGCTTTTGTTCTCAGTTGTATAAGTAACGGTCTTCCCAACCTTTTCATCAAGGTTGAGTTTCATGCTGTGCGGATTCGGGGTTGTTTCAACAGACTTGAGGCGCATGTGGACAGGCTCCGAGGGTGTTGAGTTACCGAATTGATTAATTTGAGTCTATTACTTGGTGCCGAGATCCTTCAATGGATCAACCTGAAGCGCCGCTACTGACTTTGTGAATTTCAAAAGATCGACTTCCACACCGGATTCTTGATTGTGCCCGCAAAGCACTTCCGACGTCGTGATTTCGGTAATCACCTTTTGAATGCCGTTGCAAATTTGATCGAGAGGCAGGTCGTCACCATCGAGACCGAAAGGATCTTCAATGTCTTCGGCAATCAATTCCAATCCGATCAGGAAGTAGGAAGCGATCAGCACAAGCGGTAGGCTCATCCAGATATCCAGTTTAGGACCGACATACCAGGGCAAAATCAGCAAGTTGAGTGCGATACCTTGACGCATGAATGCCCGGTATGACACTGCCAGTGGTGTCGACTTGATCCGTTCGCAAGCGCCGGCGATATCCATAAACGCCTTCAAGTGCGTGTCGAGAATCATCATCGTGAATTCGTTGATGTGATTGCGTTCTTTCCAGAGGCTGATCGTTTCGTAAATGCGGAGAGCGACTTGCGACGGCAAGTGGTATGACTTCGGAATCTGGTCCATCGGCTTGATTCCGGGAAGATTTTTGGTTGGTCTGGTATCACGCAAATTGTGCTTCAACGCATAAGCGAAGGAAACGATCTGCTCACCGAGTTTTGCTTTTTCATTCTGGGAGACATTCACGTACGCCTGTACTTTCAGAGCCAGATTTCGCGAATCATTGACCAACTGTCCCCAGAGGCGGCGACCTTCCCACCACCGTTCGTAAGCGGAATTGGTCCGAAACACAAGAAGTAAACCGAATACTTCACCTATGTATGCGGCGTTACTTGCTTCTTTCAGCAGTTGATCGGGAATGCCATGTTCAGCTACCCAGCTGACGAACATGTCGTACAGACCCATTAGAGTCAAATAGAACCATAGCCGTTTGAACACTGGAATTCGATGCATCCGCGTGAACGGGTGAACGAATATCGACATGGTTTTTCCAAACCCTTTGGCGTGCTGCTCCATGCTGGGCAGCGTCATCGTGGCGCGCGGCGAAGCCGGCCCCGGAACGGCATTTACTCTCTGAACACTTTCTTGCTTCAAGTCGGCCATGCGTTACACCCCTCGGGTTTACCACTCTAGAGTTCGCGCGCACTGGTCAAGGAACGCATCTATTTAGATACTATACATATAAAGTCAAGTACCGTTATTAGCAAGATTAAACTAAGTTATTTAACAAGACTCGGCAATCCGAGCACATGAACAGACTCGTCAATCCTTCGCCAATCACATGCTCGAGAGTTTTGCTTCGGCCTGACTGCGACGCGGATCTTGCGGTGCGGCGAGTTTAACAAAGGTTTGCAGTTCTTCTTTGGCACCGGTGAGGTCGCCTGATTTTTCCAGCGTGCGACTGAGCAGATAGTGCGCGTTAGCGTCTTCTGGGGCTAGTTTCGTCGCTTCGATGTAAGCTTTGGTGGCTTGGTTGATATTGCCGGCAAGCATCAAAGTCGAACCCAAGTTCAGTTTTGCCGACAGTGATTTCGGATCTAGAGAAACAGCCTTTTGGGCGTTGTCTACTGCCTCTGCGAAGTTGCCGGCCTGGGCATGGGCATAACTCATTTTGTCGTAGATATCTGAAGATTTCGGATATAACGCCAGCGCTTCTTTGAGATAACGCATCGCGCCGTCGATGTTTTTCTCTCGAAGAAGCGCACCAGAGAGCGCTGTCAGGACGACTTTGTCCTTGGGATTGATCTGATACGCCAGTTCCAGTTCTTTCTTGCTTTCGTCCGCGCGGTTGAGCTGTCCGAGAACGCGGGCGTAGTTAGCTCGATAGAGAGCGTCTTTCGGCTTTTGAGCGATTGCTTTTACGTAGGCGTCAGCAGCTTCTTGAGGTTGTTTCTTTAATGAAAGAATGGCGCCGAGATCCGCTAGAGCGTCTGCATAACCGGGATCAGTATCAATCGCCTTCTTGTATTGTTCGATTGCTTCGTCCAGTTTTCCTTGAGTGACGAAATCATTTGCTTTGAAATAATATGACTCCGCAGCGAGGAAATCCGCCACGTTAGCCGGAATATCGGAGGCCGCTTCGGTAGATTTTGCTCCGATGATCAGATCTTTGCCTTTCCAGTCGGCTTTCATCACTGGAGTTTGTTTTGTCGTATAGCTACCGCCTGTGGTATCAGCCTCGGTCTTGGCTTTTGTTTTGTCAAACGCCTCACCAAGCGGAATTAGACCATCTTTTTCTTTGAGGGCGGCAATCAGGTTAGTGGAGAAAATATTACTCCAGCTCATTTGATCCGGTTCGCTAGATGAAATTAGAATGCAACCGCTGCCTGTGAGAATGTTGTTGGGGTCGACTTTAGTCGGTCTGGATTTGGCGCCCTCGGTGAGCTCTGCATTGCCGCTGTGCGCGGCTTGAAGCACGAGGAGGATGCGCTCAGCCTTGACGTTTTCCTTGATCGATTTCATAACGTCATTCATAGAAATACAGGTGCCGAAGATATTATCCAGCGCACAATCGTAAGTGCAAAGATAAGAACTTCCGTCGGTAGTCGGGAAGCTGTTTGTCGTTAGAAAAACCACGACGAGGTCGTCTGGTTGAGCCAAGGCGCCGAGAAACTGGGCACCGATGTTGTCTAGAATATTTTGTTTGGTGGCTTTCGAGTTAGTGATCAACCTGACGTGCTTAGCATCGAATCTGCCGCCAACCGGGCTGATAAGATAGTTATAGAAATCCTTAGCAGCAGCGTCAAGAACTGGATCGATCGAGGCCAGGCGTGATTCTTTGAACTTCGAGATGCCGATCACTACGCCCCATTTTTGCCGGATTGGGCGGTTTGGTCCCTGTTTGTTCGGATCCAGATCTTGCACTTTCGTAAACTGCACGCCTGAAACACCGGGTTGATTGGTGTTATCGGCTGCCATCGCTGGCGGTATCACTGCGATCGCCGCTAGGGCGCTCAAAGTCAGGTGAATGAGTTTGGAAGCTGTTGTCTGTGAATGTCCTGTTAGCCCGAATCGCTTGCGTCCGATCCGCTTAGTTACTAACATCCCAATCTCTCCTTTATCGAGCTATGTTTCTGTTCGTAGTCCAGTTTCGAGTTCTCTAATTCACGAGAGGTAATCGAATTCACCGACGCTGAACCGAATCGCGCCAACGAACACTATTGGTGTAGCAAAGCTACATCAACAGCCAATGTTCCATCCGGATTGTCGAAAGTCAATCTGACCTGGCTGGAACTGTTTGCCGTGCTCGCAGTCGATTGAGTTCCGCGGATTTCGTCGGGCATGATAATCGGGCTGGCATCGTCCCATGACAGTTGCAATCTGGTACCAATCAAATCTTTGGCGCCGCTTAGATCTGGCGAGATGTATGCAACCTTTGTAGTTTCATTCGCCTTCTGAAATTTTTCCATGCTGATCTGGTTTTTCGAGAACATGATTCGAACCTTTTCTAGACCAGGGTGGTCGTCGAAAGCGAGCCAGTCATCATAAGGCAGAGGATAATCTTGTTTGCTGCGCAGATAGTTTTGCTCACCGGTTTCTTTCGATGGGAAGAGCACCGCTTTCGATCCGGTGCTGCCTTGTTGAAGCACCACATATGCGTATCCATCAACTTCCGACATGACGTGGAATTTGATTGCATCTCCAGATTTGAAAGTTGTTTTGTTGTTGCAACGAAAGATTTTGCCGTTGCGTTTCAGTTCAATCCAGTAGGACAGAGCGGTTTTCTGCGAGTTCTCCCTGATGGGCAGACCGGCTTGAGGAACGTTTGCTGATGCTACTTTGATAGGAGTCGTGGTCGATGTAGTGTCAATTTTGTCACCAGCTGTAGAACCAGCAGGTGTGCCACCATTGGTAGTGTCTCCCGTCTCTGGAACTTTATCTTCTTTGTTTTTGTCGTCTTTGACTGTATCTGTTTTGGCTACTACAGTGGAGTTTCCGAGCGGAGCGATATTATTTGAAATCCATTTGCTGACGAACTTCAAATCTTCGTTATTGAACTGACCGTCTTCAAAGATTAAGTGCTCCGCAGTTTTACTCAATACAATTTCGCGGTTTGGCGTTGCCAGACTGCCAAAAAGCTTATAGGTACCGGCAGGACGTACCAGGCGATCGTTGCTTCCTTGAATGAAGAGTACTTTTGCTTTTTTGATTCTTGGCGCCAGATCATAGGTGCTATTCATGAAATTTCGGAATGCGATTAGCTCATTTGCCGAAACATTGGTTCGTGAAAGTGGGTCATTGAGCCAGGTTTGCTTCAGCGAGTCTTTCTTTGTTGCCCGTCCGACGATCGCAGGACCGACATCAATCGGTGCATTCATACCGTGCAGAAAAACGTGTTTGACGATTCCCATCTCAGAGTCGGCTCGTTCAAATCGATCGCCGGCAGGTACTGATGAAATCAAGCCGTAGACCATGTCCGGGTACATCTCGGCGGTCTTCATTGCGATCGCTCCGCCCATTGATTCACCGAGAACGATGATCTTCAAATCAGGGTGTAATCTTCTGATTTCGTTGAGCGCCAGACCGATGTCACTCATCGTTCCATTAAAGTCGATTTGGTTTTTACCCTTTTTGACCCAGGCTCCGAATCCTCTTACATCGATTGCGTAGGTGGCAATCCCTTGCTTGGCCATTTCGTTGGCGAAGGCGTCGTAAGTTCCTTTATGCAATCCGAAGCCGTGAATACACAACATCGCCGCTTTTGGTGTTTGTTTGTCAATCCAAACCATACACGGTATTTTGTCTTGACCGGCTGCCGGAGTCGTGCCCATCATCTTGGCGCCTTCGACTTGGTCTCCAGGATCGAGCTGAATCGTGTCAGCGATGCTGTTTTCCACTACTCGTTTGGCATCGGCGCCGGGTGCATAACCTGCGACCAATGACGCTACCAGACCAGCCAAGATAGCGGCTCGTTTGCCGCTTTCAAACGTCTTCATTCGTTTTGACCTCACCTACGACGTCCCTCTGAGGGTATCTACATAAAAGGATACTGTGATGCCGCAGTAAATTAGGAGATGATCGATAAGATCAATCTATAACTTCAGGTTCGATTGTGTCTTCGTCGGAGCCCTTCTCGGTTTTGGCGCCTTTGGCCGACTTTTCCTTTTTCTCAGCTTCAGTGGTCTTCTCTTCCGCTTTGCTTTCGGAGTCGGTACCATTAGATTCGGTCTTAGCAGCTTCTTCTGACGAACCTTTGCTTTCTTCAGCGGATGCGGCTTCCTCTGATTTTTCTTCCTGTGGTGCTGCTGCGGCGGCGGCTTCTTGCGATTTGCGTTCTTTTGATTGAGAAACTTCTTGGGAAATCTCGACAAGCAATCCGCGAAGGTCGTTCATTGTCCCTTTGACTGTCTCTTCAGACGCTTCGGCCAACAGTTCTGCTCGTAATTTGTTGACCACGTCACGCACGCGATCTTTGGTGGCTTGCGAAACGTCATTGTCATTTTCTTTCAATTCGCGTTCTACAGAGTAGATGATACTGTCTGCTTCGTTGCGAATTTCAACTTGAGCGCGACGGTCTTTGTCTTCGCCGGCATGAGCCTCGGCTTCGCGCACCATGCGATCGATATCGTCTTTAGTCAAGTTGGTGCTGGCCGTGATTTTGATTTTTTGTTCTTTGCCGGAGTTCTGATCTTTAGCGGTTACATTCAAAATTCCGTTGGCATCGATATCGAACGAAACTTCGATGCGCGGCAGTCCACGCGCTGCCGGTGCGATACCATCAAGTCTGAAGTTGCCGAGCAGTTTGTTGTCCTTCGCCATTGCTCGTTCGCCCTGGTAGACGTAGATGTCTACAGCGTTTTGATTGTCTTCGGCCGTCGAACACATTTGCGTTTTGTGCGTTGGAATGGTGGTATTTTTCTCTACCAGTTTTGCAAACACACCACCCATGGTCTCAATACCGAGCGAGAGTGGAGTGACGTCCAACAACACGAGGTCAGTGACATCGCCTGCGAGAACGCCTGCCTGGAGGGCTGCTCCGACTGCTACTACTTCGTCCGGGTTGACGCTTTGATTGGGCTCTTTGCCGCCGACGAGCGATTTGACCAACTCTTTTATCGCAGGAATACGAGTGGAGCCTCCGACCAGAACGATCTCGTTCAAATCTTTCCACTCGAGTTTTGCGTCTTTCAGCGCTTGTTCTACTGGACCGCGGCAGCGTTCTACCAGCGAGCGAGTCAGGTCATCGAACTTGGCTTTCGAAAGTCGCATGTCGAGGTGCTTTGGACCAGTTTCATCTGCTGTGATAAACGGCAAATTGATTGTCGTTTCTGTAACTGATGAAAGTTCGACTTTTGCTTTTTCAGCGGCTTCAGTTAAACGCTGCAGGGCTTGCGGATCTTTTCGCAAATCGATTTTATCGGTGTTGACGAATTCGTTAGCGATCCAATCGACAACTGCGTGGTCGAAGTCGTCGCCGCCCAGGTGAGTGTCTCCGTTGGTAGAGCGAACCTCGATCAGACCTTCTGATACTTCCAGAATCGATACGTCGAATGTGCCACCACCAAGGTCGAAGACAAGAATCGTTTCATCGATTCCTTTTTTCTCGATACCGTAAGCCAGTGCTGCTGCGGTTGGTTCGTTGATAATCCGCAGGACTTCCAAACCGGCAATGGCGCCAGCGTTTTTCGTCGACTGTCTTTGTGAATCGTTGAAGTATGCAGGCACCGTGATCACGGCACTGTCTACCGATTCACCCAAATATTTTTCTGCGTCTTCTTTGAGCTTGCGTAAAACCATCGCCGAGATTTCTTCGGGCGTGTAGTCTTTACCTTGGATAGCCACGCGGCAACCGCCATCTGGAGCTTCTTTAACCTTGTATGAAACGATTTCTTTTTCGCTTGAGACTTCGTCGTAACGACGACCGATAAATCGTTTAATCGAATAGATTGTGTTTTGCGGATTAACCACAGCCTGACGGCGAGCCAAAAGACCAACCAGTCTTTCTCCGGTTTTATTGAATGCCACCACGGATGGTGTCGTGCGTCCACCCTCGGAATTTGGTATGACCGTCGCCCGTCCACCTTCCATCACGGCTACTACCGAATTGGTTGTGCCCAGGTCAATTCCAACAGTTTTGCCCATGTCTCTTCTCCGTCCCCTATATGACAAGCGGGTTTTAAGCGTATAAACAGCTTTGCATTGTATCAGAACGCTTCCGCCATCACTGGAATCGTATCTTTGTTGAAAATATTTTGGAATTTTGGGAATGATATAAACAGGTAATCCAGTCGTCAGTGGGCTATTTGACGTGTTATAAAACAGGTAAATTGGCATTACAAAACTATTCGGCTCAGGCAAAATTTACTAGTTCGAAATTGTGGGGAGGAAGCCGGCAGATGAGTCACGGCGGACAGAATAAGGGTGGGGCTTCGGGTTCGGGCGAAGACTTCGAGAATCAAGAATTGATCGACATGGTCCACACCAATCGTGGGGTGACACCTGGTCAGGAGCCTGAACAGATGACACCGCGGCGGCCTGCGCGAATTACTCACCATGAGATTAAGGCCATGAAAGTAACTGTTCGCAAGGAGTCGTCGCCGATTGTTGGAGTTTTTCGTTCAATCGAAGCTATTTGCAGCGGCATGTTGCAAGCGATTGGCAGCCTGTTTGCTTTTGGTAGCAAGAAGGTGAATCCTTGCGAAGTCAGTGGTCACACGTTTCCGAAAGCTTGGAAAGGCGATTTCCCGCGGTGCAAGCACTGTCGTATGGTTATCAAGTCTCCGAACGAGTTGAAGCCGGGCGGCAAAGCCTGACTGTAGTGGAAAGTTTTTGTTGACCTGACGTATGTATAGTATTACCATACATACTTATGGTTGAATCACAGAACATCTCATTAGGCGTTAGGGACTTCGCACTGCCAGTGCCGAGGTCTGGGAGCATTGAGACACATTCGGGTTACGGTCCTCTACCTATTACAGGACAGGAGGTGCACGACGAGTTTCTTCGGAAAAGGAAGCGGAGCATCGTCGGGTATCAAACCGAAGTTAGGCTGAAACACATCTTCGAACGTGATGATTTGCAAGTCTCAGTTGCCGGGCGCGTCGATGGAATGCGCACGACCGGGGGAGTGACCTGTCTCGAAGAAGTTAAGAGTGACTTCAATGCGGAGATTCTCGCCCGTGTCTTGAGAACTAATGCCAATCATCCTTATTGTTTGCAGTTGAAAACCTACGGATATCTCTACAGGCTGGAACACAATGTCGTCCCTGAGATGCAACTGCTGGTAGTATCGATTCGCGATCAGTCGTTTGAAACGATAACTCTTGAGCTGGATATCGATGAGTATGAAGAGTGGCTTGAAAAGCGGATGTTGGAGGTCGAAGCCGACGTTGCGCTGGAAGAAAAAATTATCGCAAAACGGATCAAGCAATCAGCAAAGTTAGTTTTTCCGTTCGAAGATCCAAGGACCGGTCAGGAAGAATTGATTGCTGAAGTTCGTGACTGCGTCGAGGAGGGAGACACCTTCCTTGTGCAGGCTCCGACGGGACTTGGCAAAACTTTGGGTGTAATGTTTCCCACTCTCAAATCTTCAATGTCGCGCGGCTCGCAAATGATTTATGTCACGCCGAAGAACAGTCAGCATGCCGTTGCTCGTGATGCTGTTCAACGAATGCAGGCGCAGGGCAGTAAGGTGAAGGCTTTAGTCCTGACTGCAAAATCAAAGATGTGCATGAAGGATGAAACGATTTGCAACCCTGAGTACTGTGAATTCGCAAAGGACTACTACCAGAAGGTTGATCAAAACGATTTAGTCAAGAAAGCCGCTAAAGGAGACATTCTTGACCGACATACGTTCGTGAAACTCGCTAAGAAATACGAAGTCTGTCCGTTTGAGTTATCGCTAGACACGATTAAACATGCGGATGTTGTTGTCGGTGATTATAACTATGTGTTTTCGCCAACCAACATCATGGGACGGTTCAGTCGTCAGTTGACCGGAGCGATTGATAAACCTGATCTAGTAATCGATGAGGCTCATAACTTGCCTTCCCGTGCTTGTGGCTATTATTCCGCGGCGTTGACAGTCAATCAGATGCAGGAGTTCGAGCAGAAGTTTCAACACATGCCCGCTCATGTTTCCTTCACGGCGCGAGCCGCGGCACGGGACGCTGTGAAGCTGATACTCTCGCATAAACCCGAGTCGCCTGGAAAACGAGATTGCGAAATTACCATCGATAGAAATGGTTTCATTGACCTCATGGCGCGAGTGTCTGCGCTCTCCGCAATTTACATTGAGAGTCTGGCGGTACCCTCTTTCTCAGATCCGATTCTCGAATTTTCCAGAACGTTGGATGCATTTGTTTCGGCTTTGCATAACAGTACCAATCCCGAATTCGCCTCGCTGTTTCAAGGCACCGCCGGTGGTACTATTAAACTGGTCTGCTGCGATCCTTCCGAGATGCTCAAAGATTCTTACCGCGCTGTGCGTTCAGTCGTCGGATTTTCCGCGACATTGAAACCGTTTGAATACTACGGTGATTTGATGGGTCTTGATCTGACGAAAGTTGCTACGAAGGAATACACTTCGCCGTTCCCGAAAGAAAACCGCAAATTGTTAGTCATACCGCAGATCTCGACGAAATATGTTGACAGGCAGAGAAACTACGGGAAGATTGCTGACGCTATTTCTCGCATCACCTCGTTGAAGTCCGGCAATTACGTAGTGTTTTTTCCAAGTTTTGATTTTCTTCATCAGGTTAAGCCGCTGGTCAATACTTTCGGTTTCGACGTACTCGTCCAACAGCGCGATATGACCCAGATAATGACAGAAACCTACCTCAATCAGATGCGAGTCGCCAACAATCCGGTGATACTATTCGCGGTGCAGGGCGGTGTGTTCTCAGAAGGAGTTGACTATCCCGGTGATATGTTGATTGGTTCGATTATCGTCGGTCCGGCCTTGCCGACCTATGATTACGAGCGTGAAACATTAATGCGTTACTTCGAGAAAAAGTACGGAAACGGCAACGCATACGCTTGCATCTATCCCGCTATGACAAAAGTCGTCCAGAGCGCGGGGCGGGTAATCCGCTCCCAGTCAGAAAGAGGTTTGATTGTGCTTTTGGGCAAACGTTTCATTGAAAAGGATTATGTTGTGGCGATGCCGGCTGACTGGTACGATAATTCCGTAAATGAGCTGGTGTCCGGCAGTATTTTGTCCGACATCAAAGAATTCTGGTCTGAAGAGGAGACGGATGAGCTCGTCCATCAGCGCTGAAATAGGAAACATCGCTAAGAACGACGAGTCCTTGCTTCTCGAACGCAAGGCCTCTGTAACTGCCGATGAATTGGCTGTTGAAAGAAAAGTCATACTCGGTTGCTCCAACACTGTCGAATATGGACCTTACTACTCAGATATTTTGTCTGAGCACAACTGTTTGTTTCTCGATTGCCAAACAACTGGCGCCAGTCCCTCGTCCGGTGGCAATCTTCTGGAAGTGGCATGGTGCTCCGGAAGCGCGTCTGGCTCGTTTTTAACCGAAGTTTCCTCTCATCTGATTATGCAGCCGGATGAGGAGCCCATTCCGTTAAGAATTCAATCGTTGACTGGTATCACAGATGATGCCATGGTTGATGCGATTTACAGTGGTGAACTTGTTCAACGTCTTTTAACCAGTGAGCAACCATCTTCATTACCGCGGCTTTGCGTCATCCATTATGCCCGATTTGAAACTCCGTTCCTCAATCTTCTTATGGAAGAATACACGGAAGAAGGTCGATGGCCGTTTCAAACTGTTTGCACTTTTGAAATAGCTCGACGGCTTTACCCCAACCTTCCATCTCGCGGGATTCGAGCGCTCGGCGGTTTCCTCGGAATTGACCTGGAAGAGTCGAAACGCGCTCATAGTCATGTCGGAGCCACTCGAGTAATTTGGAAACACCTGGTTGAACGTCTCGCGCAAATAGGTGTTCATAAATTCGAAGATCTGGAAGAATTTCTATCTGCCAAAGCACAGAAGCGAACAGGAAAACTAGAATACAAGCTCGATCCGCTGAAACGCCTCGAACTTCCGAATTGTCCAGGCGTCTACCGAATGCTCAGCGAAAACGGTCGCGTTCTTTATGTTGGAAAAGCGACATCTCTAAAGAGCCGCGTCAACAGCCATTTTAGAGGGCGAAAGGGCAAGACGAGCAAGTCCAAGGAGTTACTTACTCAAGTTGCCGAAATTGACTTCACTGAATGCGGTTCACCTCTTGAATCAGCATTGCTTGAAACTGACGAGATCAAGAAATATGACCCTCCGTACAACGTCAGTTTGAAACAACGGAGCCGCGGGTTGCTGTTCGCATCTCGCGATTTCCTTTCCTACAGTGAGCGCCAGGACGAGGTCCACTTTATTGGACCTTTGTTAAACCCGCGTGGGCTCGATGCTTTGCTTCGATTGAATGTCACCATTAATAGTGGCATCGTCGATCCGCAAGTTTTGTTCATGGAAATACCGATAGAGGATCTTGTCGAAGGCGTCGATGTTTTTCTTGAGAGACATGAGATCGATTGGGAAGATGGCATGACCCCAAGAACTCTGGTGGCGCTAGGATTGAGATTGTTCCGCACGACCAGAAGGGTCATGCGTCAACTAGCAATTGAACAAGCTCTTGCAGCAGCGAAAGCTGCTGAAGAGGGTGTGGTCGCAAATCCTCTTCAAGATTTGACTCCAGGTGTTTCAGCTCAATCGGGTGACCTTCAATCATCAGACTCTGGCATTCGTTTGGCTGACATAGGACGTGCGCTGGCGGAGTCTGAAGAGTTTGACGACGAGTCGATGTTTGAAGAAATCGATGAACTGACGCCAGAGGAAGTGGCTGACAGGCTTGATTCGTTATTGATCGGAATCGCTAGAGCATACCTGGTTTCTAAAGAAGTTACGTCCTTGCTCAATTCGACCCTGCAGTTCGAATATAAGTCTCAAAAGCGCCATTTGATGATTCGCGAAGGCAGAGTTTACGCTGGCGCTCCTGACGAATCGCACGAACATATCAGTGCCAATGGTTCCAGCCGCTGGTCGAATTTAGACGTTCGTGATTACGATCGAATGCGTGTGTTGCTGACTGAAATCCTTCGAATGGAAACCACCAAATCCGGTATCACGATCAATCCACCACTAATCAGCCTCAGCCGTTGGTAGTCGATAGCAAAGCGAACTTTTCCATAGAGTCGGCTGCATTCTCGTCGTCTCGCGCACTGGCGTCGCTTCGATGGCCATGAGATTAGTTTGATCGGCATGCGCGTCGTTTCGTTTAACTGGCGCTGTTTCGATTTTATTTCGTCCGCTTCATTCGACCGTATTGGTCTCGATCTTCACGCACAAATTGTTTGGTCCATTCATCAGCATAAGCGCTGAACGTTCCTTTTGATCTTAGTTCTCTCAGCGCTCTGAGTTGTCCTTCGGATGCTTCGATGTCGCCGGTATTTACACCTAGAGCGAACTTCGCGGCGTTCCACTTCAGTCCACGCCAGAAGCCCATTTTATCCGCTTCGCCACCGTTTTCGTGATCTTTGATCGCCGCAGTTGCATCCTTTTCCGACATGTTGATCAGCTTATTTCCATGATAGCCGTCATCCATTGTGATAAGTGCATGCCATGGATCGTCACTTCCCTTCCATGAATCAATCATTTTGGACTTCTCGTCAGCATCAAGGATGGTGACATCGTTCTTTTGCATTTTGATTCGCACTTCTGACCATAATTTGCATTTTTCCACCTCGGTCAGATTATCCATTTTGCCGATATCTTTCATCATGCTGGACATGTCGTGGAAACTAAGTCGCCCATCAGCGCTGCCATCTGGCAGTTTTGGCTCAGTATATTTCTTGATTAATTTGTCTGCTTCAGGAGTAATTTGTTTGACTCGCCAATCTGGAATTGACTTCATGTCGACTGGTAATTTTGTGATTTTTTCGTCTGGAAAACGGTGAGCTTTTCCTTTGTCATCGTAGGCTACAACCAGATCATCGCCGGATTTTAAATGTTCGCGAACTACCTTGCCGTT
This sequence comes from uncultured Candidatus Obscuribacterales bacterium, assembly GCA_964600935.1. Lineage (GTDB taxonomy): Bacteria > Cyanobacteriota > Vampirovibrionia > Obscuribacterales > Obscuribacteraceae > JADYXR01. The sequence continues at coordinate 3,282 of CAZRMH010000136.1, read as the reverse complement.
TTGCTCCACTTTCGAGACGACTTTATCTCCGTCGGACTGTGGCTTGGGTGTGTCCGCCATTGCCACGAGCTCGAACGGCGTTGCGTTGCCTTCGATCTTGTTTAAAACGGCGCTGTCCTTCATGACCTGCGCTCCAGCGGCAGTGTCAAGCTGCGAAACGAAGTCTTTCGGATTCTGATAGATCTGCGCGCTCAAAGTTTGAGCTATCTCGACAGCATCTTCGTCCGGTTTGTTTTTCTCGACTGAATCACCGACTGCGCCGGTGTTTGCTTTGCCCATCTCTCAACTCTTGAAACCTTCCTAAAGTGTTATGCCCGTTCCAGCGCAGACTATAAATGAGGGCACTTGCGATTTATTTGAAAATTTGATATACATCTAATTAGATAGTGATCTAATTAGATCTTTGTCTAAGTATTTGCTAAACACACATTACTGATGGCTGGGTTTTGTTAGTCGCTCGCAAAGGTTTCGAGTTAAAAGGAGGTGATATGAAATGACAAACATGGAATTTAATTCAGTTCTCTCGTTCTTCAAAGCGCTTTCAGATGAGAGTCGCCTGAAGATTGTCGGGATGCTGGCTTCGAAAGATCGGAGCGTTGAGGAACTGGCAAGTCTTTTAGAACTGCGCCCGCCGACGGTGTCACATCATCTGGCTCGTCTTAAAGAAGTTGGGTTGGTGGCGATGCGTTCCGAAGGTACGACTCACATCTACAAGCTAAACATCAAGGAACTTCGTTCGCTTTCGAAGCAGGTTTTTGCGCTGGACACAATAGTGACTATCGCTGATTCCATGCCGACTGACACATGGGAATGCAAAATTCTCACAGATTTCTTCGACGGTCCCCGTCTCAAAGAAATTCCTGCCAGTCGCAAGAAGCGCGAGGTGGTTTTGAAGTGGTTGTGCGATCGGTTCGAATATGATGTTCAGTATAAAGAGAAGGAAGTAAACGAGATTATTTCTCGGCATCATCCTGATTTCGCGACACTGAGGCGCGAGTTGATTGGAGCCGGGCTTCTCAAGCGCGAAAACAGCATTTACTGGAGACCGATTGAAAACAAAAAGTCGGCACCTGATTAATTGCGATCAGTTTGTTTGAATTCCTGACGAAAGGTATAACACCACTGCTGGTGCAGGAATTCAATATGCAAATGGTTTAGTTTATGCCATGATGGCACCGTGGCATTTAAACTCTTCCTAGAGTTTTGACTGTGAAACGCGAAGCGACCCGGAGGATTAGTGAGCAAGCAGAATTTAGAGTTGGAAAAGGCTCGACAGCTAGTAATGCGTGAGGTTCAAGGCGAACAAGCCGTAACGATTATCTCGTTTTTACTAATCGGTTCCATTCCACTTGCTTTGTTGACTGGTGCTTTTCTTCTCAATGATGAAAGGTCCATCCACTCGCTGCACCTTGCCAGTCATGCCTTTGCTGTATTCATTACTTGCTTTGGATTGGTTTCGCTTTCCGTCGGATTAATCGCTCTTGTCTACAATTTCATCACGCCGTACAATCCGCACTTTCGTATTTTGCACGAGATTGCACGTTGGCACTGGTTAGGAATTGCTGCTCCATTCGGCATCTTCTATCCGCCTCTTTTGCTGAGTCCGTGGGTCGCATTGCAAGCGCGTTTTGCTTATGAAGGTAGATTCAAAATCGCCGGAATTTTGGATGCTTTTGGTGACTTTGTCGCGAGGATGAGTCCACCCTGCTCTCGGAATATGATGATGGCTCACCGCGCTGAAATTCATTTTCATGGTGGCGACTACCAAAAGGGTTTAGCCATGGCGGAAATAGCATCAAATGCCGCGAAAGCACTATACGAAAAAGAACAGTCGACAAATAATTTGCTCTGCTACATAGTCACTGGCTCCACATATGCTGCGTTGTTAGGCCTGCAGGAGCGCAAGAGCGAAGGCGAGCACTTAATGGACCGCCTGGTCGTTGTGCGTAGTGAAATCGCCAATTTGTCATCACAGCGTCAAGCTGAGGCGTTCAGCTATCTCGCTTATGGATGCGTGCATCTAGATCAGTTTGATCGAGCCCTTGAGTTTTCAGAACTGGCTTCTGCCGCATACGAAAAATCGGGGTGTAATTCACCGCCACTGGCCGGCTGCATTGCTGAGCATTGGGCGCTGGCTGCCTTAGGCAAAGGTGATGTAAATCTGGCAGATCAGCAAGCGCGACAGATTCAGAAGTACTGGACGCCAGTAACCAGCAAAACCGCTGAGCGACAGGCTGATTCTTACTATGTTCTCGGGAAGGTTGCTGAAGCGCGAGGACAAACTAAATTAGCTCAAGAGCAACTCGCGATGGCTATTGCAATTCGAGAAATTCGCAATGGCGATAAGCATCCCGAACTTCTGAAATATCAGAGAGCGACATAGAATCGAGCTATTTGAAAGCCGTTGAGTTTCCGAATTTCGGCCAGATAACAGCAAAATTTAGTTTTAAAACGATTGAGGTCGACTGGGCCTGGAGTTCTGTTCAGATTCGAGTTCCTTGGAATACTGTTCCATTAGCTCAATTCCGGTTCAATTCTATAATCTGATTACTCGATCTGCCCAACTTTTTGTGGCTCCGATTAACCTTGCGTTAGGCATATCAGTTTCATCTACCTTAGCTTTCGCCGCATCTGGTGTTCGTCCCCCAAGGATATGCCGTTGGAGAAGTCGTGGTTCGATGATATCAAATGCGGTATCGAGGAAAACGACCTCGTCTAGAATCGAACGAATCTGATTCCATGGCGGATTGTGCAAGAGTAAATAGTTCCCTTCAACAATCACAATTTGATGATTGGGACGAATCTCTATCGCGTTTTCAATGGAACCATCTATGGTGCGATCAAATTGCGGCAGGTAAACTGACTCATTTGTTCGGTCGCGCAGTTCTTCAAGAGCGTGAACAAATCCGCTCGCGTCAAAGGTATCGGGAATACCTTTAAGTGCGCGCAAGTTTAATTCATTGAGCACAGAGTTCGGCAAATGAAAGCCATCCATCGGGACAACTGCCGCAACTTCCGTCGCGATTTGAGCGTTTATTTGTTTTGCCAAATTCAGAGAAAGTGTAGTTTTCCCAGCACCCGGATATCCACAGATGCCAAGCATAAATCGAGGTTTATTTTCTGCTCGATGAATAATGGATTCGGCGAGTTCTTCCACAGTGTCCAAGTTTTTTCGGACCCTTCAATGACTTTCGTTGTTTAGTTATTCCGCTAGTTCCTTTTCGATGGCAGCGGCTTCTTCGTCGCGGCCCGTTTCGCGAAGCAACTGAGATAGAAGATCAA
>CAZRMH010000135.1:0-18699 GCA_964600935.1 uncultured Candidatus Obscuribacterales bacterium | reverse complement strand
AAGACGATGGCGGTTCGAAACTGTTCCGGCAGTTTCAACATTGCTTCGCGAATTACTTCAGAAAGTTCCTTATTCTCCACCTTGTCAGCAGGAAGATCGGACCCGTCCGGGATGTCACGAGTGGCGCCTTCTTCTGATTCATCGCTGCCAAGAGCAACGTCCATAGAGACTGTAGGCAGTCTGCGCGGGCGTTTCCGGAGTTCGTCGTAGAACAAATTGGTGACAATCTGGGTCAACCAGGAACGGAAAGATGCAGGATTTCTAAGGTTGTTAATAGAGCGCCAAACTCTAATAAAAACTTCTTGGGCCAGATCGGAAGTATCCTGCCAGTCCGGCGCTAATTGATAAAGAAGCGCAAAAACCGTCTTTTGGTGGCGTTTTACCAGCTCTTCGAAGGCTTGCGGCTCGCGACGTTGGCAAGCCAAAACAAGGTCCCTGTCACTCTGCTGTGAATATGCGGTTGCCATGATTAGTCCTTAACTACACCTTTGTAATGGTATCACCTGATTGCAAGCATCGAAATATATACGAAATATAGATGCAAACGAGCAGACTGACCGCTTCTATATTGTATTCGACACTCGCGTTTCATTCTTGAATTCTTTGCATTTTTGGCTCTGTGAGCTGAAAATCACTGATGTATGCAAAGTTGAATCAGTAAGTATATTTCTTCGATATTTGACGGGCTGGTGACCAGCCGGTTTGTTCGCGATACTGATCCGTTAAATCTCGCCTAAAAGCGCAACACACCTTGTATGTGTTTAATTAACAGGCAAGAAAAGATGGTAGCATAGCTGCCTGACGTTCCCTCCAGCCTGAGAAACGTCCATCCGTGGCGACAAGCCGAGCTATAACGTTATGGAAGATTGGCTGGTCGCAACGAGTCCGAGAGACCAAATGTCTAATCGGATTTAAGAAATCCTACTTCTAATGAGGTACACACATTGTCTACGCGCTATTTATTCACGTCGGAATCAGTGACTGAAGGTCACCCCGACAAGGTCTGCGATCAAATCTCCGACGCAGTTCTCGACACAATTTTGTCGCAGGATCCTACGGCGCGTGTGGCCTGCGAATGCGCAGCATCGACCGGATTGGTTCTGGTAATCGGTGAAATCACGACCAAAGCGACGATTGATTTCCAGGAACTGGTCAGAAGCGTTATCAGAGATATCGGGTACGAAGGTGACAAGGGCGGCGGCTTTGATGCCAACTCTTGCTCCATCCTCAATGGTTTGAATAAACAATCGCCAGATATCGCTCCAGCAGTCAATTCTGCACGGGACGATTCTGATGAATTGGGTGCCGGCGACCAGGGGATGATGTTCGGTTTTGCTTGTGATGAGACTCCGGAACTAATGCCGATGCCCATCTCCGCAGCTCACAAGTTGGCTCTAAGATTGACTGAAGTGAGAAAGAACGGCACCCTGAAGTATCTTCGTCCAGATGGTAAAACCCAAGTCACTATCGAATACGAAGACCACAAGCCAGTTCGCGTGGATTCAATTCTGATATCGACACAACACGATCCTTCTATAGATAAGTTGACACAGAACGAAGAAATTCGTCAGCGTATAGAAACCGACCTCAAAGCATATGTAATCAAGCCAGTCTTCGATCAACTCGGAATCAAACTTGATGATAAAACCAAGTATTTGATCAATCCATCCGGTCGTTTCGTAATCGGAGGACCGCATGGAGACGCAGGTTTGACAGGCAGAAAGATCAATGTCGACACCAACGGCGGCTATTCGAGACACGGTGGGGGCGCTTTCTCCGGTAAGGATCCAACAAAAGTTGACCGTTCCGCCGCTTACGCCGCTCGCTGGGTAGCGAAAAACATTGTCGCTGCCGGTTTAGCATCGAGATGCGAAGTTCAAATCGCTTACGCTATCGGCGTTGCCCGTCCTACGTCATTGCACGTCACGACATTTGGAACCGGCAAGATTGCTGATGAAGAAATCACCAAGTTGGTCAACGAGAAGTTCGATCTGCGCCCACAAGCTATCATCAAACACTTCAAGCTCAACGAGCAACCAAAGTTGCATGGTGGAAAGTTCTTCCGGAACGTGGCTGCCTACGGGCACTTCGGCCGCCCAGACCTGGAACTCCCTTGGGAGCAATTGGATCGGGTAGACGCTTTAAAACCATCACTGGCGAAGGCAACTAGCGTTTAAATCCAGTGCGATAATCGAATAGAAAGCATGATTGAGATTGCATTTTTCGATCCTGATTCTGGCGAGCCGCCGTTGGTTCTTCCGATCAAGGCTGGAGAAGTTTTGCAGCTTGGCCGGCGGCATGAGTACTTTGGTATGAATTCGCCGGTCAGGACCTTCACTATTTCATCGCCTGATGCTTCGCGGCGTCACGCCGAGATCCGTTGTCTTGAGAACCTGGCGTTGATGCTGGTCGATTGTGGCAGCGAGAGAGGCACGAAGCTAAACCAGGAGAATTGTGCCAGTCATGTGGAATATCCGCTGAAGGCTGGAGATGAAGTACAGATCTCGCGGTTTCGCTTCCTCATAAGAGCTGGCCAGGTCAGAGGCAAGACGCGCTGAAGAACCTTTGCCAAAATATCAAAAGTTTTTCGATTTGATTTGAAGATTCCCGAAAAGAATCGGAGTAGACAAGAGCCTTCTAATCCATTAATCGCCTGTTAAGTTGTTGTATTACACGTTTAGCAGCATCATTTTCTGCCGATATAATAGCTACCTAACGTTTAAGGTAGTCGTAAGTCTTGGCAAAAGTGAAACATAGATGTCTTCCGGCAATATCAAGGTAAATCCTGACACGCCGGATGAATATTCGGTGGAATTGAACGATGGTGAGGTTCTACACATTGGGCGCCGACCAGCGCCTGGTGGGGTAAAGAAGCTCATTTTGCCGTATCCGGAGGTTTCCGGACAACACGCCGAGATTCGGTGCGCTGCTGAAGGCTGGACGATCATGGATCGAAACAGCACGAACGGCACCAGCATTAATGGCAGAAGTTGCAATTCGGGTGAAGAATATCCGCTGAAAGCCGGTGATGAAGTGAGGATCGCACAGTATCAACTGCGCGTGTTTCCACCGCAGAGCAATAACATTGAACTCGATACCGAGGACGGAGACGAGGATTCGCAAGACCGAACCCAGTACAGTATCAAGTTCATGAACGCTACGATTCTGGTTGGCGACATCAAAAAATTCACTACTTTGATGGAACGTTATGCGACCTCTCCTGAAGTTGTAATGGGCGCTGCTCAGCGCGTCTTCGAATCGTTGAACGATGAGATCAATAAGAATTTCGGGCAATTAGAGAAAATCGCCGGTGATGCGATCATGGCTTACTGGGCTGGTGACAGCTCATCCGAGGGCGCTCGACTCCCGGCATACCAAGCCTGTCAAACTGCCTTGAAACTCAGAGAAGTAATCGCGCGGATTAGCAAGGACAGCCGCATCTGGCCGTTCGAGGATTATCCGTTGGCGCTCGATATTGCACTTGCTACTGGTCCTGTGGCAGCTGGTTCTCTCGGACATTCAGCCGGTAACCCGGCAGTGTTAGGTGACACCGCTAACCTGGTTTTCCGGTTGGAAAAACTTATCGGCGACGATCGTCCTGGTGACATTATTGTAGATGGAAACACGTTCACCCTCTCTAACGATCGTTGTAACTTTGAATACATGGGCTCGTATAATATAAAAGGGAAGACCAAAGCAGTCGAGGTTTACAGGCTGCTTTCTACCAGAAACTAGGAGCTAAGTTTTGGCAGCCAAGCTAGAGCTAGAGAAGCAGGTCGGACGGCTCTTGATCGGTCGGGTGCCGGCTACCAGTTTAACTCCGGAGTACAAAGCCGCGCTTGAGGCTGGTACCGTCGGTGGTATTTGTCTTTTTCGAGAAAACGCTGAAAACCTTGAACAATTAGCTACGCTGATAGGAGATGTCGTCAGCGCTTCCAGTCATGTTCCGGTAGTATGCACCGATCAAGAAGGTGGTGCCGTTCAAAGATTCGATCGTGCCATTACGCCATTGCCGTCGGCGATGGCTCTGGCTGCAAGCGCGGATGAAGAAACGGTTGAAAAAATTACTTGTCTCAGCGCACGGCAGCTAAAGATTCTTGGCATAAACTGTCTATTGGCACCGGTTTTGGATGTAATTTCGAATTTTGCAAATCCGATCGTTTCAACGCGTGCTTATGGAATTTCTCCTGAAAAAGTAGCGAAGTTCGGCCGGATTGTTGCCGAAGCTATCACCGCAGAAGGTATCGTTCCTGTCGGCAAACATTTTCCGGGACATGGCGCGACGACTGAAGATTCACATGTCGCGCTGGCGATAAATAAACTGCCGGTTGAATCACTTTGGAAGAAGGACATCGCGCCGTTTAAAACTATTCTCGATGCACTGCCGATCGTATTAACTGGACATATCTGGGTCACTGAGATTGATGAAGAGCCGCTACCTGCCAGTCTTTCAACGCGAATTACCGACTCGATTTTAAGAGGCTATTTAGGCTTCAAAGGTATCGTCATGACTGACGATATGATAATGAAAGGCATTACTGCTTCGTTCGGACTGGGCGAAGCTTGTGTTCGGTCCGTCGAAGCCGGAGCTGATCTGGTTCTCGTTTGCGGTTCTTTCGAGGAGCTACAAGAGGCTTACAGTGCGCTGCTTGCTGCGGCTCAGAGTGGCCGAATTTCTGCTGAACGCCTGGAAGAATCGAGAAAACGAATTAAAGAGCAGTTCAATAAAAAGCCGGTTACTTGTGATCCGGAAAAGCAAGAACGCAAATTTACGCGGCTGACGAAACTGATCAAAGATGGCGAAAGACTTAGCTATACGGCATCTATCAAGGGTATCTCGATACTGCGCGGACGAATTCCTGAACTCAAAGGTGGTAAATGGACAATTCTTGTTCCAGATCATCCGCGCTATTCGCTCGACTTGCACAAACATATGGTTGAAACTTTTGGTGTCGAAGGCGACTTCACTCTAAGACGTTATCCTTTAGAAACGAACTTCGCCGATGCCACTGCTATTGCCGAAGAGCTCAAAGGTAAGAACGTTATCTTTGTGACTTTTAGAGCATTGCACTTCGAAGAGCAATTTCGCTTGGCTCAAATGGTGGCGGATTCTTGCGCTGAGAAGGTCGCCGTTTGTTCGGACACTCCATTTGATCTACACGGTTTGCCGGATTGGCCAAACATAGTGGCGACTCACGATCCATCAGACCAGGCCATGAAAGCGATGGCTCAGGTTTTCTCGACCCGTATTGCAACGGGGAGCAGTCCTGTACAATCAGATCCAGTACCAGTTTGATTTGGTTAAGTCTCCGCTCGGTAGATTTGAACAAACCAATTCCTTCCCCAAAAGTCGAGGTGAATTGTGAGCGAGCCAGAAGAACCAAGAAAAGTTGAAGTGTTGCCGCCCGGATTTCGCGTGGACACCGCAAAGTCGTCGTTTTTGCAGGGCTATCTGAAAAAGGCGGGCAAAATCACAGCCTTCATGGCGATCATCGGATGCCTGTTTATGATGTTCGCGGCCTGGATGATAACGAGCACGTTTGAACGAATTCTTTCGGCCGCATCGGCGCCGATGCCGATTGTCACACCCGGGAAGTAGACGCGTTTAAGCGCGGTGTTGCGCCTGTCAGTCTAAACCGACGGACGAATTTCACGGAACTGGATAACTGGTGCCGCAAGCAGGATCGCTTGTGCCTTCGCGGCTTCTGCGGCGGCGAGAACGTAGGATAAATCCGTGCAGTCTTCCGGGATGCAGGCCAAGCCAAACGCCAGGGATAATCTGCCTGAGTGCACTTCACCGGGAAGTGGCGTGCTCAGAAGTGCGTTAACTATCCGTTGAGCGAATATGTTAGCGCCTGAACTTTTTGTGTTCGGTAAAATCATTGCGTAGTCGAATGTTTCATAATGAGCGACCAGATCGACATGCCGTTTTAAGGAGCTAATTCTGCGGAAGACTTCTGCGACCGCCACCACATCCAGTGGCTCGCGTTTAAACTCCGGGGGGCCTTTTATAAAACGCATCTCCATGATCATTACTGAAAGCGGGCTGCCACTTCGGTAGCCGCGGAAGTACTCTTGCTCCAGGAAGTAGAGAAAGGCGGGATATGTGAACATGCCGGTTTCTGCTCGACGCAAACTCATCATCACCGAGTGAATAAAGGTTGGATCGATTGTCTTTGGAAGCAGGTGTTCCGTGCCATCCGCGGTCGTGAAATCGTTGGTAAAGGCGATGACGTCTCGTTCTAACAAATGTATTATCGCTGGAACCCACAAACTCTGAGTTAGTTGAAGTCGAGTTGTGATCTCTTTTGCAGTACTCTTCTCATCGATTGCTGTGTAGATGCTTCGCAGCACGGGTTGCGCTACTGGAGCGCCTGTTGATGTTCTCGCGTCGAACTCCTCCTGGCTGATATTCAAATGCTTGTGTTGCAAAAGCGATTCGGGCCACAAGCCTGCGTTTTTTAAATAGTTGATTTGATCTTTGAGTTTTATGCCGCGCAGAACCAAGCTTTCAAGAGAGTTTCTGACATTCCTCTTGTCGATGCGTGAGCGCACGATGAACTCGTAGCTACCTTCGCGCCAGGTTACAATTTCCAAAATACATTCATCACCGGTGAGCTTTCCGATCTCGGCGAAGGTCGGCTCACCATCAACAAAGAAGACCTGCGCTTTCTCGTTGTTTCGGTGGATTTCGAGGCAACCTGTCATCTTCGCGATCAAAAGAGATTGAAGTAGTGAGCCGACTTGAATCAACGACAGATCGCCGGTGTGCTCTGCGCCTCCGCGTGACCAGGAGCTGTCTTTTAATCCAAGTTGGGATAAACGGGCGATGTCGACCTCGTGTGTTTGCAGTGCTTGCATGTAGTACGTATCGCGTTCCTTCGATTGATCGCCAAACGATTCATTGACTGAAATCGCTCCGTCGTTCTCGACTGTGTGGTGCGCTTCTCCTGACGCTGAGACGATCAGGTTGTAGACCAGCAGCACATCACAGGTTCTGTATTCCCAGAGCAATTTTTTATCGCGATTTTGTCCGCGGAATAATTTCCATTCAGTGTCTCCGCCTCGGATTGGGCACTGAATGTCGAGCGAGAATTCGACCAGCTTGTCGGATGTAGGCCAGGAGATGACGACCAAGCGTCCTCTGCGCTCCATGGCTTGGGATAGGAAGTGATGAATCTCGGACAGACCAGGAGCAGCCGGCAACTTTTGCAGAATTTTGGCCAGTCCGATATTTCTTTTCAGCATGGTCGTTTTCGGGTATCCATCGCGCCAACCGACGTGTTTGACTCGATGGTTTATTCCCGAATGGCTCAGGGCTTAACCCGTATGGCGCTTTTCGACGTTCTTGCGGGGAGGTTAAAACCGGAGTATGAGCCGGCTGGAAGCCGGCGCTCCCAGGGTTTAGGGGCTCTTGCGGGGAGGTTGAAACCGGAGTATGAGCCGGCTGGAAGCCAACGCTCCCAGGGTTTAGGGGCTCTTGCGGGGAGGTTGAAACCGGAGTATGAGCCAGCTGGAAGCCGGCGCTCCCAGGGTTAGGCGTTCCTCGGCCGGCGCTCCCGGGTTGAACTATTTGTTCAGGAGTTCATCGCCGATTTTGCCGAAGCTGCGGAAAGTTTCCATGGCTGTTGAAACGAGCGTGGCGCGTTCGTCTTCGGTGAAGTTCACTTCATTCATTGATTGTTTGAATGCGTTCCAGCGTTCGCGCTGTTTTTCGCCGTATCTATCGAAGTAACTGGCACCAGCGTCTTCGGGGAGTTCCAGACCTTTTCGCAGCGCTTTGGCGAGGAATTTTGCACCATTGGTGCTGCCTTCCAGAACGTAAAGATAACCGAGCAGCCCGGCGGTTTCGTTCTTCGCGGTTTCGTTCATCGATGCCACCAGATCGTTTGTCGACTTTAGCGCTGTGATCGAATTGATGTCCTTTCCTAGATACTCGATGTCTCTGGTCATGCAACTCAAGTCGTGATGATAGTCTCTGGTCACATGACTCAATGCGGAATTGTCAGTTTTTGATTTCTCGATCAATTCGGAGACGGTTTTATGAATCAAGTACAGTTGCTGCAAATAGCGTGCCAGCTCGTCTTTGTTTACTTTCGCAGAACCAAGTTTATGTTGAAACTGATTTGCTTCTGCAGACGTGTGCATCTCCGAAGTTGATTCACGCAGCAAATCCATTACCGCAATTGTGTTCATACGTGATCGTCCTCTCTGACTGCTGCTCTCTGGAGTCGGTCCTGAATACCGGACCAGCTCTCGGTTGTTGGTACTTCTTCTACGATGATCAAATCGCAGTTTAGATTATCTAGTTTTCGCAAATTCGAATAGAGGTGGCGAGCATAATTGTGAGGATCGCCGTGAGCGACAATCCATGCCTTATCTGAATGTTGGACTAAACTATCTGATTCACCTTTGAATGACAAAACTGCTGCTTTTTTTGAATCGTTTTTCATTTCAGAAAGTACGGAAAAGAGTTGTTCACCACTTACCAGTCTCACCGGAGTCATTGGTGAATAGTGGCTCTTCAGGGTTCCTGGTGCTCTGGGTGCGGAAAATGATTCATCGCGATGGCGCGCATCGAGTCCGGTAATTTCGTTCAGTTGTTCTAAACTCAGCATACCTGGTCGAAGCACTCGGGGCGTTTCTCCAGATAAATCAACGATAGTCGATTCGATGCCGACCTCACAAATTCCACCGTCGAGTACGTAGGCGAGTGCCTCTCCGAATTCGCCTTCGACATCTGCTGGTGAAGTTGGGCTGAGCTTACCGAAGCGATTGGCTGATGGTGCAGCGATGCCGCCATTAAATTCTTGAAGTAATTTGAGCGCGATCTCATGACGAGGAACGCGAACGGCGACTGTGTCTTGTCCGCCTGTTACTTCGTGTAAAACGTGTGCGCGCTTTTTAAAAATCATTGTCAGAGGACCAGGCCAGAACTTCTCAGCCAGCTGGTAAGCGATTTCAGGAATTTCTGCCGCCCAATTGCTCAATGACCCGATTGAGGCAATATGAACGATAACCGGGTGGTTCGTCGGTCTGCCTTTCGCGGCGAACAGTCGCTGAAGTGCTTCTTTGTTTGAGGCGTCGGCCGCCAGCCCATAGACTGTTTCAGTCGGCATACCGACAAGACGACCCTCTTTCAGAAGGCGCGCTGCGTGTTCGACGTCGAGTCCGATAGTCATTGGCTTCGCTAATGTGTTCAATGCAGGTTCCTGCAATTGTCGAGGGGACTCTAAACTTTATCAAGAATTCTAATCTTAATGGGTCAGTGTTTCGGCAGGATTGCGGTTTATGTACTGACTCCAAGAGGGCATAGAATATAATGTCCATATTTTCTCGAGGCGTCGTTTCAGGAGCCGTTAGCATGAGCGTAAATAGGCAAATAGCCGAAGCGGAGCCAGAGTCGGATTCTGACTGGTATAGAAAACGAAATGTTTCGCAGCAGGGTCTGCGCGTTAGCGACACGATTCAAGAGGTCAAAGTCTTCGCGTACGAATCGTTCGATCGGCTTGATAAAAACGGCGATGGCTTTATCACCAAAGAAGAATTGGTAGAAGCTCTAAACAATGATCGTTGGGATTGGCGAGAAAAATCCTACATCTGCTTTTTGCTTAGACGAATTACCGATATTCAAGAATCTTATGAAGAAGAATGGCAATGCAAAAAGGTTGACGGTGTCTCGCGTGTAGACATCCAAGAATATTTCAAGTTAATACGGAACAAGATCTGCAGTTAGTAGCTAATTGGTATCGCTGGTGGTGAGTGTGCCACGCAGCGCCCACGGATTTGCGGCTTCGATTTTTACGTTGACGAACTGTCCGGTCAGTTCCTTAGTGCCTTCGAAATGGACTACTTTGTTGGTCCGAGTTCTTCCAGCCATACGGGTTTCATTGCGTTGGCTGACGCCTTCGACGAGTAGTTCGACGGTTTTTCCAAGGTATCGTTTATTCAATCGATGACTGACTTCACTAACAACAGTGTTGAGCAAACGCAGTCTTTCGAATTTGACGTCTTCGGGGACCTGATCTCCCCAACTTTTGGATGGGGTGTGGTTCCGCGGAGAATATGCTGCGGTGTTGCAGGCGTCGAAAGCGAGTTCTTCCACGATACGGACGGTGTTGAGAAACTCTTCTTCGGTTTCGCCAGGGAAGCCGACAATCAGATCTGAGGTGATTGAGGCATCCGGAATTCGTGAACGAATTTCGTCGATTTTGCGCCGATAGAAATCAGTTGTATAGCCACGTGCCATGCGGCGCAGTGTGCGATCGTCTCCGGCTTGGATCGGAATGTGGAAATACTCACATGCCGATGGAGTTCGTTTTACAGACTCCACAATTTCTGGATTGAGATCGCGTGGATGTCCTGTCAGGAAGCGGATTCTCTTAATTTGATCCATCTCTCCAACCATCTCGATGAGATTGCCTAGATGCATTGGCGGATCGAGATCGTGACCATATGCGGTGACGTTTTGTCCAAGCAGAGTGACTTCTTTGTAGCCTGCGTTCGCTAGTTCGCCAATCTCTTTCATCAATTCGACGGGAGTGCGACTGCGTTCGCGTCCGCGCACGTATGGCACGATGCAGTAGGTGCAGTTATAATCGCAACCGTAGATTACTGAAACCCAGGCGCTGAAATCGTTTTGTCTGATGACTGGCAGTTCAGGCAGATCTTCAGGAAGTTCGTTGTAAACTTCGACCACATGTTTTTTAGTTTCCTGTGCTTGCAAAACCAGCTCAGGAAGTCGAAAAAGATTATGTGTTCCGAAAACGATATCCACGTATGGTGCACGTTCAACGAGTTTCTGCCCTTCGTCCTGTGCGACGCATCCACCGACAGCGATCAGAGTTCCAGGGCGTTTTTTCTTGATCTTGTTAAATGCACCCAACCAGCTATAGACCTTATCCTCTGCGCCTTCGCGAATCGCGCAGGTATTGAGAATCATCAAGTCTGCATCTTTCTGATTTTGCGTTTCGGAGTAGCCAATTTCGCCAAGCAAACCGAGCATGTTCTCTGAATCGGCTTTATTCATCTGACAGCCGAAGGTGTGAAGGTAGACCGACTTGGTGTCGGTTTTTTTCGATTCGTCAGTAGTTTGTAGGGTTTGCATAATCAACTATCCGTGGACGCAGACGGATCTTGATCTTACTCGATGTCGAGTGTTCTAAGCCTTATTACAAAGCTCTTTGACGGAATCTTTCTCGCGGACGACATGGATAAATGAATCGAATGACTTTTGAATCCAGTGGAGGCGCTCTTCGTAATTGGTGGGCGCAATGAAATTTTTCGAGCTTGCTGGGAAAACGATGACATATTCGCCCCGCGGGCCCAGTTTGAACGTGTGATCTGTGAGTGCCATCGTGCTGTCTCCCGCTTGTCGCTAGACGCTGAAATCGACTGTCTTTCCCGAACCTGTCCTGTTCTCAAATTCTTTTGAGATTGAAGTTGGCAATGATAGCAAGAGATGAATGGCTTGTCCTCTAGATCTCAAGTGGTTTTTGTGATTATCAAGTGCTGGCAAGAGCTTGCCAGTCCTTAGAAAAATCAAATTTTTTGAATTGAATAATTTGTCTAGACGAGCTCGTTTTAAATTCGATATGACCTATAAACCGACTGGTGGTTTCTTCGCCGCTCTATGAGCGGTTCTTGTCGCCGAGTTTAGATTTTGTTCTTGAATTGAACGCTTTCTAACAAATAGTAGTTAAAGAACACGCATTTCCCAGGTCAATCGTCATGCGTCTGTTGTCTGGTCTTGTCACTACCTGCGGTATCAGTTAAAACCGGGGCTCCGGTCGCAATCAAAGGTGGCCAGTGTCCCGTAACTCGAATTCCGTCTATGAAATCTGGCACAGCTTTCAAGCCCGATTCTCGCAGCAGTTTCAATGCTAAACTTTTCGCTGGTCTAGGTGCGTTGCTGTTTCGTTTGTGATGACGTTTTCCACAGTCTTTGCAAACAGATCCCTTTCTGCTAGCCTCTGCACACATGAGCCAGAGCTCAGACGATTGGGGTCTGTCGTAATAAACCATGGGTGATTTTGGATCTGGTGTATTCATCATTATTTCAGAGGAAGCACCAAAGAGTTCAACTGACCGACACACATAGACTGAATGCTGTTCTAACTTCTTTAGCACTGACTCGAGTGTCGCCCAATCACCACCCGCTTCTTCATTGAGTTCTCGGATACGCGATTGCGTGCCCACCGCCATCATTGTCCGTGCTGAGAGCAGCTGCTCCCTCAACATCTTTGAAGGCAAATCGCAATCAGCACGACTCATCGTCAGAAAAGCGTCATAACTTCTCAACGCGAAGTATTGAGCAACTCCAGTTTTGTCTCCGCTCTGGTTGGACAATTCGACAAATTGTTTATACAGCTGGTCTATGTTAGCGACTTCAGAGCGGCGACTTTTAACTAGCGCTGCATGTACTCTACGAAGCTCGTCACCTTTAGTTGAGTTTCGTAGATCTGAAAGACTGTCGAGATACACTTTGAAGTCTTGATCGTTCCTAATACACAGAAGTTCCAACGCCACCTGTCGTGCACTATGGGAATGTGGTTTTTGTCGATGTCTTAGTTGCATGCCCCTCACAAAACATTGATAGCACTCCAACACGTTCTCGGTAACATCGAAATCCGCTGATTCCTCTGCAAGTCTTATTAGCTCGTCATATGAGTCGTTTGCTTTATCGGTATCTCCAATGTCGAAGGCATTCGATGCTTGATTTAGTGCATCTCGCATCTGTTGCAAGCTAGGTGTCTGTCTTGATTCTGCTGCTCTCTGAAGTTTATCTTGCAGTTCGTTATTTTTACTATGGACGAAAAGCAAATAGAAGGTGGTGTCATTTCCCGATTTAAAGGGTTCCAGATAAAAGGCGGAGGCGAACAGCTGTACATCGAGAAGTGGTGTTTGGCAAGCTAGACGGTGAATCTGATTTTGTGGGCCAGTGAATCCTTGCTTTGCATCGGTTTCAATGCTAGTCAGCTTATCTTTTAGTGGTTTTGAATTCCAAGTTGGTTGAAGTTTTTCCACTCGTTCGATGTTCTGTCTAACTTGCGCAATAAGTCGCTTTTTTTTAGCTACCGGATCATCTTTATCTTCCTCTGCGACATATTCGGCAATTAGCTCCATTGGCTCTCTCGCATTGACGCCTATTGCGCTTCGAGGTTCGGTTTGTTCAGCCATTGCGGAGGAGCAGTCAAAAACCATTGCGATGATCGCGAGTGAAAGCGCAAGCTTTGAGATCTTTGAACGCATGAATTTAGTCAGCTCCACAAAGAAGGATATCGTCCGGTAGAAAGAATCCAGGGAGTAAAGTTATTGGAAGATAAACAGAACAAGTGACTGAAATCCTTTTCGAATGCAATATCCTTTTCTCCGAATGTGTGAAACGTTTGTGCACTGTATGTGGTATCAATTGGAGTTCTTGCTGGTGATCGTTTTTGAGGGTAGCCAGTTTCCGGGAACTCGCACTCCATCAACGTTATCTGGGACCGCTCGGAAGCCTGATTCTCTCAACAGCTTCAATGCCAACCTTTTTACTGGTCTTTCTCCGTTATGATTTTGGGAGAGCCTTCTGCTACCACAATCAGTGCAAACGGTTTCTTTGCTGCTAGCTTCCGCACACTTGAGCCAAAGATTCGACGACTTTGTTTCTCGTTTCAGCTTACCTCTTTGTGTGACTCCTTCGTATCTTTCGCTCAAATAGTAAACCATGCCTGCATCTGGATTTGGTGCCGTTAACATGATTGTAGATAGGTCACTCGTGCCCCAACTAGGGCAATACTCCACCGAGCGACACACATAGATTGATTGCTTTTCTAATTCCGTCAAAACGGCTTCTAACTTTGCCCAATCGCCGCCTGCTTTTATGTTGCTTTGTTTTAAAAGCGGTTGCTTGCCTAACTCTTTGGTGGCCCAAGACGAGAACAGCTCGGCTCTTAATGTTTCGACGGGCACATCCCTCTCTCCAAGATGCTGCAAAAAGGTGTGATAGGAATTCAATGCAAAGTATTCAACTATCCCAGTTTGATCTTTACTATTTTTGGCTAGGTCAATCAGACGGTTATATAGCTGAACGGTAGCCGAACTCTCAGAGCGGCGATTTTGAACGATCTTATTATTTAGGCTGCGAAGTTTCTCGGCGATATCTGGATCAATGTTGAGTTTGAGGCTGTCAAGCGCTCCGATAAAATCATGGTCACTCTTCAGACAATCAATTTCGATTTCATAGTGCCTGGCAATGTATGAGCGCTGATGATGAAGTCTAGGCGGCCGAAACATCAAGCCTGACTTGAACATTTGATAGCATTTTAAAACGGTAATATTAAGCTCGAATATCCCCGACCCGTCTGCTAACTTCAACAGATCATCATAGTAGATGTCTGCTTTATCTGTGTCTCCTGTATTAAACGCGGACTCCGCAAGAGTTAGGGCGTTTCGCATCTCGCTTATCTTAGGTACACTCGTTCTTGCGGCGATCTGGTCGATGTAGTTTCTCGTGACCGCATTTGCGTGAGCCACCATAAAAATATGACGCGAAGTGTCATTCCCACTGAACGGACGGGACAGAGGCAAAGCCGACTGAAATAATCCCAGATCGAGAAGCGGCGTCCGGCAGGCTAAGTCCTGGATACTTGGATCTCCAAAGCGGTTATCCTCGATATCATTTAGTTTTTGCTTGATTGGGTTCGAATCCCAGCTTGGCTGAAGCTTCTCGACGCGTGAGATGTTCAATCTCACTTTCTCGATTGCTCTCCGTTTTTCTTTCCCTTCCAACTCTCCCCAAAAATTCTTTGTCTTATTACTGACTCTGACAACTTTTGCCCTTGCAGGGTGGCTCGGGGGTTCCATCGAAGGGGGTTCGGTGGTCGGTTCCTCAGCGACTGAAGCCGTGCCGCTAAGAACTGAGACCGTTAAGAACAGCAGCAGAGAACGAGTATTCGAGTTGATTCTCATGCGAAGTGCTCGTTGTTTTTCTTCCGGAAAAGTCTAGTTCAATTATAGATTGACCATGTGGATTACGGTGTCTTCGCCCAGGACTGTTGATTTCAGGTGGCGGAAACGTTTCATGTCTTTCAGTTGAATCTCTTTGCCACAAGCTATGGACGGGATTCCATTTTGGTCTCCGAGAATTGCTGGAGCTAGGATAAAGATCAGTTCGTCGACGAGGTCATTTTCCAACAGCGCGCCTGCCAAATTTCCGCCGCCTTCGCAGAGAACTGATGAAACCTGTTTGGTCTTCAGATCTTTTAAGATGTGGTGCAGGTCAAGCTTGTCAGCGTCTCTTGGAACGCGAACAACTTGGACGCTGGAAGGGTAGTTTATTTGTTGAGCCTGTTCTGAACAATAGATGATGGTGTCGCCGCCGGTGCTGGCATCGCATAAACGTGAGTTCGGATCTATCGTTAAGTTTGGATCTATAACCGCCCGTTTGGGGTTTCTCGAACGGTAGATGTCGCGAACATTCAATTCGGGATTATCCAGTCTGGCTGTGGCTGCGCCGATTAAAACGCAATCCATCTTATTGCGAAGTTCGTGAACGAACTTGCGTGCTTCAGGACCGGTTATCCATTTGCTCGTTCCGGTTCTGTCTGCAATTTTTCCGTCGAGTGTGGATGCCATCTTAAGGGTGACCCACGGCATTCCGGTCGTGATTGTTTTGATAAATGCGCGATTGTGCCAGCGTGCTTCGTCTTCTAAAACGGGCTCAACAACTTCGATTCCAGCAGCTCGCAGCTTCTCGAAACCAACGCCCGCAACTTTTGGATTTGGGTCTGTCATCGCGGCGACAACTTTTTTGACACCACTGGCGATTACTCTATCCGTACATGGAGGCGTCTTGCCATGGTGGCAGCACGGTTCCAAACTCACGTAAATCGTGCCGCCGCGCGCTCTTTCGCCAGCCTCGTCGAGAGCGAATACTTCGGCATGAGGTTGTCCGGCTTTGGGATGGAAACCTTTACCGACGACTTCGCCGTCTTTGGAAACGACGACTGCGCCGACTATCGGATTCGGTGCTGTTCGTCCTTCCGCTTCCAATGCCAATTCAAAGCATTGTTGTATGAAACGTTTGTCTTCGTCGGTGGGAGTCATCAAACAGGATCCCGGAAGTCTGGAGGAGTTTTTACAAGCGCTTTTGTCGATCTAGTGTTACCCGAAGAAAACTTCGGCGACTTTGTAGAGGTCCAGATCTAGCGTCTTCAGCGTGTCTACCGCATCTTCGACGGGAACGTCGGTAACGGCGTTTCCTTTTAATGCAACCATACGACCGAACTTGTTTTGATGAACCAGATCTACTGCATGCACACCGAATCTGGTGGCAAGCACTCGATCAAATGCGGTGGGAGAACCGCCACGTTGGATGTGACCCAGAGTGGTGGCACGCGTTTCATAATTGGTCTGTTCGTTAATAATGCGCGCGAGACGTTCACCTATGCCACCGTATCCAGTGTGGTGCGCCTCACCGTCTCCGTTTCCATTCACTGGTGGATCGGTATCAAACCTTGCACCTTCGGCAACAACCACGATGGAGTAGTCTCTGCCCCGGGCATGGCATTTCTTAATAGAATCTATGACTTCGGCAGTAACGATTGGTTTCTCAGGTACGAGAATGAGGTCCGCACCACCGGCAATGCCGCCGTAGCAGGCAATCCATCCGGCGTGTTTGCCCATTACTTCGCAAACCAGAACGCGATTGTGAGATTCCGCTGTCGTATGCAGTCTGTCGATTGCTTCTGCGACGACGTTCACAGCCGTGTCGAAACCGAACGTAAAGTCTGTAGCGTTTAGATCGTTATCAATTGTTTTTGGTATGCAAACAATTGGGATGTTGTATTCCTTGTGCAATTTGTTGGCAACGCTGCAAGTTTCCTCGCCGCCTACGGCGATGATTGCGCTCAAATTGTGCTTTTCAAGATTCTCTTGAATCCGTTCTGGCCCGCGGTCCAGTTTAAAAGGATTCGTCCTTGATGTTCGCAGAATCGTGCCGCCCTTATTAATGATTGAGTCAGTCGTTCGCATTGTCAGTGGCATCGTTATATTGTCAACGGGACCGCGCCATCCTTCGAGATAGCCGACGACTTCAGAGCTGTAACCTTTGATGCTGTGCCTGACCACGGCTCTAATCACGGCGTTGAGACCAGGGCAATCGCCACCGCCAGTTAGGAGTCCAATGCGCATAAATAACAAGCCTCACGAAAGAGTCGTTTGCCGGGTTTCTGGAAGCCAAGAGTCCGGGCGGGTTTGGCTTCATATTTAGAGTAAATTAGCGTCGAGGACGCTGACACCGTACCCCACGAGATCCAAGTCAAGCGGCTGATGATTCCTTCAACAATGCAGCAGCGCGTGATCGAGAGCACTGAACGAGTGGAACGGTCTGAATCAAAGTATAGCCATAGTTTCTTGCAGCATTAGCCCCTGTTCTGCATTATTACGAAGCAGATTATTAGTGTTTCTAAAACTTTCCAGGAATTGTTCCGGATGTCCTCTAAAGTATGTTGTCTGCGGCGCTAGTGCTGCACGTCATCGGTTGTTTCACCACGCGAGGGACAGGACATTGGATCTGTACGAGTACGAAGCAAAGAAAATTTTCTCGGAAGGGGGCATCACTGTCCCGCCGTCTGCCCGAATTACAAAACCTGAAGAGCTTGCCAAAGTTCACATGGGTTTCCCGCTCACATTGAAAGTACAAGTACTTGCTGGTGGACGTGGAAAAGCTGGCGGCATCAAATTCGCCAAAGACCTGAAAGAAGGTCAAGAGATTGCCGCGACACTTTTGAAGATGGTCATCAAAGGTTCCAAAACTGAAAGCCTGCTGGTCGAGCCCAAACTAAACATCAAAAAAGAACTTTATCTGGCTGTAACGCTCGATCGTGAGCGCGGTTGCCCGATCTTCATCGCATCCGCTGAAGGTGGCATCGAAATCGAATCATCCGACAAAGTTATCACCATGCCTATTCCGAACCCCTACCATCCTTATGTAGGACGAGAATTGGCAAGACAGCTTGGTTTCAGCGGAAGCCTGCTGGTCAAGGTTGCTGACGTCGCAACCAAGCTCTACAAAATCTTCGAAGCCAAAGACCTCGACCTTGCTGAAGTCAATCCATTGATCATCACCGAAGGTGAAGAAGTTCTCGCTCTTGATGGAAAAATCACCGTCAACGACGACGCTCTCAACCGTCAGCGTTATTTTGATGGCTGGTTGGAACGCCACACCATGGACCTTTCGGTTCGCGAGCGCCGCTCCAAAATGATCGGTCTCAACCTGGTCGAATTGGACGGCAACATCGGAATCCTCTGTAACGGCGCTGGTTTGACGATGGCAACCATGGACATGGTCAAGAAATTCGGCGGACGCCCAGGCAACTTCCTTGATGTCGGCGGTGGTTCTGACCAGGAAAAAACACTCGAAGCACTCGAGATCGTTAACGACAATCCTGAATGCGATGTAATGCTTCTCAATATTCTTGGCGGCATCACGGCTTGCGACGAAGTCGCCAGTGCGCTCGTCAACTTCATTAAGAAGTATCCTGAACGCAAACTCGTCGTTCGCCTGCGTGGCAACAACCAGGATCTGGCTGAGAAGATTCTTGCAGAATCAGGACTCAAGCTCATTCCAGACCTCGAAGCTGCAGTTAAAGAAGCTGTTGAGCAATCGAAAGTGGCAACCAAGAAGCCAGTAGGCGCTAAAGCCTAGGACTGCCA
>CAZRMH010000134.1:0-18721 GCA_964600935.1 uncultured Candidatus Obscuribacterales bacterium | reverse complement strand
ATGATGCCGATCCCTGGAATGGGCTATGGCGGCGGTTATGGTGGTTTCGGTAACCCCTATATGGGCAACGGCATGCGCAGTATGATGGGCGGCTGGTAGGAATTAGTTTCGCTTTTACTGGTTGCACCGGATTGAGGGTGAAGCGATTGCTGAAATTCGAAGCTTCCGGAAACACACTTCTGATTGATGACTCCAATCCGAAATATTGCGAGTGCCGGCTCATAACCGCAAAAGACTCGATTCTTCTCGGTCACCTGCCGCTCGATCTGGTCTCCTGTAGACTGCTGGCTGGCTTACTCGAGGCGCCAGCTGAAGACAGTGTAATTCGACTGGGTGGACGTCCAGTAAGATGGGCCGGTTCCTTTGAGCCCCATGGATACGTGTTCTACGTCCGCCATCAAGGAGATGTTCGAACAATTCTGGTTGAGGATGGTAACGAGTGCGAAATTGTGCATGCCTTCGAGTTGTCGACGGATGAGCTTTCCGCCTGGGTTTCGGCCCTGGAGAAACTGTCTAGCTGTTCTGGTACTGAATGAGCTGTCGAGATGAACGGATGGCAATGCGTTCGCTACTTATCGACTGCGCGCTGTCTGTATGCGGGTTCCGGTCAGACCGGCAACAACAAAATTTGCAGCCATGGCTTGTCTGAGACTGATTTTTATATTCGGTGCCGGGTCAGGCAGAAAGTTACCAACGGCGATCTTGGCATTATTATCGAAGTGTCCGGTCATGTGCATCACGTACCCACGTCCGTAGGGAAACATCACTGCCAGTATCCCGGCACGATCAGGATCGTCTGCTCGCAATTGTGAGCTGGTTGCTAAAACTCTTACGGCTTCCCGGTTTACAACTCTGATTAAATGACTGTCGGTATCGAGTTTCCAATATGCATTCGTAACCGCGCGATTGAACAAAACCGGATCGGTATCAAATACGGTGGCATCCACCATGTCTCGTCGATTGACTGCTTTATTCCATTGAATGAATTCGCGTCCTCGCTGGTCAGTGAAAATCGGACCTGTGAAATTGTCCAAAGCCCAGTCTGTGGATAGCAAATAGCCGCCTCGCAAAACAAAGTCTTTGAGTTTTTGAAATGCAGAACGTGGCAGTTTCCCTGCGCAATCAACAATAATTACTCGCGTTCTGTCAAGCGGCATGCTTTCTAACTTTCCGCCGGCAATTTTTATATGCGGTATCTGGAATTTTTCCAAAGTCTTTGCTGAATTATCCCACTGACCTTTGAGCACCACCACTGAATCATCAGGATTGCTTGATGCGCTCAATGAGAACTGAGGATGTGCGTTTTCCAACCATGCTCGAAACATCTGAGGAGGAACAGTCTCAGAACGAGGCTTTTGGGCTTGCAGAGGTGTCTCGATTAATGATTCGATTTTGCCGGTTAACGGCGATCTTGGCTGCGGTCCAAGAGAATCGGCGTTGCCGTCGAGACGAGTGACTCCGCCCTGGAGGGATACTGTGGTCGTCGCGGCTGGCGACGGGCTGCCATCACCGGCAGTTGATGAATTCCAGTTATTCTGGTCGTGCTCCGCCGGTGGCGCCGTCTCCGGGCGCTGCAGTCGAAGTCTCCGATCTGGAGCCGTCTGCGGCTGGTTGCCACCTGGTTTAGCTTCCACATTGGTCAGGTGGAAAACTGACCAGGCGAGTGCCAGTAAGAGACTGAGTGCCACCAATATTGTTTTATTCGAGTCTGGTTGCATTGTTCTCATTACAAGTCATGACGACATCAATCTAATCGGGTTCCCTCAGAAGGGGCTGCAATTGCGACTGAATAGACAGTATGAACCACCAGAGGGTTCCGCGGTCTATTGCATCATGTTTGTGACTTTTGAATATAAAGAACATATACGCTCAATCATGCCAATTAATCCTGTTTTCTTTTACGGTTCGGCACACAGAGATGCCACGATGATAAGCTTTTGGTGGTTTGTTCTGTGATCAAACGGTTGGAGGCTAGTTGAAAAAAATCATTTTGGCATCGATGATGTTCATCGTTTGTGCAGTGCCACCGGTTTTTGCAGAATTGGAAAAAAACGCCGACAGCACAGCGAAGGAATCGACTAACGTGCCACCGGCTATTTCGCCAGTCACGCCGAGCGCCACTAGCTCTGGGTCTACGTCGGAGTTTGATTATTCGCTTGCCAACGAAAATGACAAAGAATATTTTTTCCTGGTCGTCGAAGGTAAAGGATTGCCTGTCCGAGAAATTCTGGTGAACGGAGTCAACGTTCTTGGAGGCTCAGTAATCTCGCTATCCATGCCGATTAACGTCACTCCGATGATAAGACATGGATTGAATGAAATCAAAGTTCGCTGCGTCAGTCATAACGCCGAAGGTCTTGTCACGATTATGGAAAAGCGCACCATCGGTCCGAAGAAATTCGAGATCGTTCGAATGGCGCTCCCGCCCAACGAGAGTAACGGTCAAGAGATTACCAAGGATTTAGCATTCAACGTCGATCCGGCGCCGCTTCCGCCGAAGAAAATTGAACTTGCCGAAAAGGACCGCGAGAAGATTTTGAGCCTGGTGTCTGAGTATTATTCGGCCCTGAACACGAAGAATCCAGCGAAGCTAAAGGGGCTTTACTCCTCGGCTTTGAAAGAAGAGGAGCGCATTTTTCCTGAAGGTGCTGAATTCTTTACCAAGGTGCTGAACAAAGAAATTGCCTTGTTGAAACGCAAAGAGATCAAGATGAATCCATTTAGCATCGACAACATCATGATGGAACAGGAGAACGACAAGATCAAAGTGCTGCGAAAGGACCGCAAAGCGATGATGGAAAGCAACGAGATTGAAGTTGCGCTAGAACCGTTCCTCTCTGAGGTCACGCCGAAGACTCCTGATACAGCCAAGCGAGGGAAATCGGGTAAAACCAAGAAGATCGATAAGCAGTCGAAGAGACCTGAAGTGCCAGCCGCGGTAGCGAAAGTGGTCGATCCCGACGAGCAGGGCGACAAATTGGAAACCAACGCCAAGCAGCGTCTGCTGACGACGACGTTATTGTTCCGTAAAATCGGTGGGCAATGGCACTTGGCCCTGCCGCGAGGCGTTTAAACTTATAATGTGCGATACTGCGATCGATTGTAATTTTGTTGGTCTACTCGGGATCTCATGCGCTTAGTTATCTGGATCTTCGGTTTGATTTTGGTGGTCGCCACCGCCGCTGGTGCTGCGTTTTATTGGGGTTGGAATGAGCTAAACGCTCCGATCGCCCATGATAAAACCAATACTCCGGTAACAGTTGCACGTGGCGCTTCTTCAGAGGAAATTCTCGCGACTCTAAAAAGCAACGGGATCATCAATAATGAGTTACCTCTCAAGGTTTATCTCCGAGTCAAGGGCGGAAAACCCGTTATGAAAGCGGGAGATTATCGATTTCCTTCTCCTGTTTCACCGCTTGGTGTGCTGGCTGAGCTTGAGAAGGGAGGCGCCCCCCACGGGAAAATAACGGTGATCGAGGGCTGGACAAAATTCGATATTGCCAAAGCGCTGCGAGCCGTACCATCGTTAAAATTGAAGAGCGACGCCGAAGCGATGGCATTGCTTGACGATACGAGTTTGATCAAAGATCTGGATCCAGCGGCTACCAGTCTGGAAGGCTATCTCTTTCCCGATACCTATTTTGTGGAAGTCGATTCCACCGCCAGTGGTGTGGTATCGCAGATGGTGAAAAGATTCAGAGATGTTTACGAGAATCAGTTAAAAGAGAGCGTCAAAAATTCAGGGCTGTCGCTGCATAATGCGGTGACTGTGGCATCGATCATTGAAACCGAGGCTAAGCTCGATTCTGAGCGCCCAATTGTGGCATCGGTTATTTATAACCGGGTTCGAAAGGGTATGCGGTTGGCGATGGATTCGACGATTGTTTACGCTTCCAAGCTAGCCGGAAAATGGCGTGATGACGGCAAGGTTTACCTCAGTGACTTGAATAGAAACTCTCCATATAACAGTCGAATGTACAAGGGACTGCCGCCTGGTCCGGTAGGATCTCCTGGACGTGTTTCTCTGCAAGCGGCATGTAAACCGGCTAACACCAACTATCTCTATTACGTTCGTAATCCTGCCAGGAATGATGGAGCCCACAACTATTACAGTGATCCAGCGGCATTTGACAAAGGCGTGGAAGCGCTTAGACTCTGGGAAAAGCAACAACGCGCGAAAGGTTTGAGATGACATCATCCAAAATTGATGACACGAGACAAGATTTGTCTGAGAGAAATAAGCCTCTTAGAGATGATGTCAGACTCCTTGGATATCTGCTTGGCGACACGATTAAGCGACTCGAGGGCGAAGAAGTTCTCAAACGAGTCGAAGAATTTCGACACATCTGTAAAACTTTGCATTCATTGAAAGACAGCGAAGATGTCGATCAACGAGAAGGTGTCAAGGCAGAATTGACTAGTCTGATAGCCAGTCTCGACCTTGAAACCGCCAACAAAGTAATCAAGGCTTTTCTCTGTTATTTCGACTTGATCAATATTGCAGAGCAAAACCATAGACTAAGACGTCGCGCAATTATGGAGTGGAATTCAGCCGATTCAATTCAACCAGATTCGCTAACCGAGCTGTTTATCAAGCTTCGCGAATATGGTGTGGATGACGATGATTTACTGGATGCCCTGAATCATCTCGATATTGAAGTTGTATTTACCGCGCATCCAACCGAAATTACTCGCCGAACGATTCTTTTGAAACAGCTGGAGATGGCTCACTATCTTTTCGAGAAGGACCATCCGCCCCTTACTCGCGAAGATAGTGAACGAGTAGATGAAGGGTTGAAGAGTGTCGTTGAATCGCTCTGGCTGTCTGACCATATTATCTACTTCAAACCGTCTGTGATGGATGAGGTACGTTATGGTCTCTATCTTTTCGAGACCGTTGTAATCGATGCTATTTTGAGTGTTCATCGGCATCTAGATGAGAAACGATTGGCGATGGAAATGGCCGCTTATGCCGGTTCCCAAACGGATCGAAAGCCGGATTCTGAAGCTGATATCCAACCGAATGCTTCGTTTGATACCGCGGGCTATACCAACGCCGCTCTCGAGCGTCCGGTCACGTATACAACATTCGGTAGCTGGATAGGTGGAGATCGCGATGGGAACCCGTTCGTCACGCCTGACGTTACTGTTGATGCGATCGCTCACCAGCGCCGGGTGATTTTGAAACGCTACCAGAAAGAACTCGAAACTCTGTTCAACCAATTGTCACATTCGAGCAACGTTGCTCCTGCCGGACCATCCTTGTGCCAATCCATAACTGAGGATGCCGCAATCCTTCCGGAGATCGAAGCTCGCTTTGGAACCCGATATAAGTTTGAACCTTACCGATTGAAATTGTTGTTTATCCGAGAAAAGTTGGAACACACTCTGAGCGGAACTGACACGGGTTACGACTCTCCCGACAGTTTTCTCAAAGACGTTATTTTGATGCGGCATTCGCTGGCGGAGGCCGGTTCGACATTGTCCACGCGTAATCTGGATCAATTGATTCGCATGATCAAGATTTTCGGTTTTCACCTAGCGAAACTTGATTTACGTCAGCACAGTGAAAGACACACAGCCGCTCTCGATGAAGTAACAAAGAAGCTCGCCATTATAGATGGTGGCTATGCCGCGCTCAGCGAGCAAGAAAAAATCGAATGGTTGTCCGGCGAAATGCGGTCGTTGCGTCCTTTGTTTCCTCAGGAGCTGCGATTCAGTGAGCAAACCAACGAGACGATTGAGACGTTTCGGACAATGGCGCAACTCCAGGATCAACATGGAGTTTTAGCATTAGATACCTACATCGTCAGCATGACCAGATCGGCTAGCGATTTGTTCTGCATCCTTCTTCTGGCTAAAGAAGCGGGCTTCCTTGACGAGGAGAACTATCCTTCGCGTACGATCAGTATCGTTCCGCTGTTTGAAACGATTGGCGATTTACGTGATGCTCCTCGACTGCTCGAACTGCTGCTGTCGCTTCCCGCTTACAGTAAGTATCTTGCCAAGCGCGGTAATTTGCAGGAGATCATGATCGGCTATTCCGACAGTGGAAAAGACGGTGGAATTGTCACTTCCAATTGGGAACTGTATAAGGCTCAGAAGAAGCTCGTAGAGCTTGCCGACTCCAAAGGCGTTAAGCTGCGCTTGTTCCATGGTCGGGGCGGCACTATCGGTAGAGGCGGAGGTCCAACTCACAGAGCGATTTTGGCGCAACCACCAGGCACGGTGTCGGGCCGGATCAAAATAACCGAACAAGGCGAGGTTATTAGTTCCAAGTACTCCTTACACGGAATTGCTGTTCGAAACTTCGAAAGACTAGCCTGTGCAGTAATTGAATCAAGTATTACAGAACGGGACAAGCGCGAACATGGTATCGATCAACCGGAATGGTTGGCGACGATGGAAGAGATCTCCAACTCTTCCTTTCACGCCTATCGCGATCTGGTTTTTAATACTCCGGACTTTCTCACCTTCTTCCAGGAAGCCACTCCGATCAACGAGATCGCCAGGCTACGCCTTGGTTCGCGCCCAACTCGCAGAACTAAAGGCAGCACATCGATCGCTGATTTGCGCGCCATTCCCTGGGTGTTTGCCTGGACGCAGAGTCGTTTCGATCTTCCTGGCTGGTATGGATTAGGTTCCGCCATAAAGGAACAATGCGAAAAACACGGCGAACAACGTCTGCAATTCTTCTCGAAACTCTATCGAGAATGGCCGTTCTTCGCTGGTCTAGTCAACAAAGTTGAAACCTCTCTTGCGATTTCAGATATGGAAATTGCCACCTATTATGCGGAGAATCTTGTTCGCGACAAAAGAGTCCTTAACAACGTTTTGACCAGAATTAAGAATGAACATGCACTGACGCGAAAAGCCGTACTCGACATCACCGGTCAGTCGATTTTGTTAGAGAAGACTGAGTATTTGAGACGTTCTATCGAATTGCGGAATCCTTACGTCGATCCCTTGAGCTACTTGCAAGTTCGCTTCATTAGAGAGTTGCGAGAGCAGTCGGCGCGTGATTCGAAAGGAGACGAGCCGGAAGCGAAACCAGGTTTATCCGCCACATTAGATCCAATTCTGGATACGGTTCTGATGGCTATCAATGGAGTGGCTGAAGGGCTACAGAGTACGGGGTAGGGACAGACCGGGTGACGGTTAGGTTGGAGGACGCTAGATTCTTCTGTCACGGGGAAGATATATAGCATTGGCCTGGCGGTTCTATCGACGATCGGAATTTCCGGGTCAGCCGCAAATAGACACCCACACTGTTGATTTACAGGAAAGGACCATCGGTAAATTTCGATGGCACTCGAGAATCAGGACGCACAAAAAGAACGCGAGATGCCGCGCCCCGTCAAAAGCGAGTCGATAGGGATTGGCGCGATCATTCGCAATCGATACCAGGTCGTGGCATATCTTGGTCGCGGTGGTATGAGCACGGTCTACAAAGCTCTCGATATGTCGACCGGACGAACAATTGCGCTCAAAATCCTTCATGCCGAGCTGCTTTCTGATGATACTCGCGTGCAGCGTTTTATGCAGGAAGCAAAAACGTATCGCAATTTGCGTCACGATCACATTGTTAAAACCTACGACTTTTTTACTGATGAAAAGGACCGCTACTGTCTTGTGATGGAATATCACGAGGGTAAAAACCTTTCGGAAGTTCTTACAGACACCGGGCGTCTAAGTATTCGACGAGCGATCAAAGTTTTCTCAGAAATTTGTTCTGCACTTGATCATGCCCATTCGCAGGGCATTGTCCACCGAGATCTTAAACCGAGCAACATTGCTCTGGTTGAAACCGAAAACGATGCAGATTATGTAAAGGTGCTCGACTTCGGCATCGCCAAGTTGATGCCGACTGACGATAACACGCAATTGGGTTTGACTCAAACTGGAGAGATCGTCGGAAGCCCGCTCTACATGAGCCCTGAGCAATGTATGGCGAAAGCTATCGATCATCGCAGCGACATCTACTCGCTTGGTTGTTTGATGTATGAAGCGCTCACAGGCGAACCTCCGCTGATGGGCGGCAACGTCTACGAAACATTCCACATGCAAACGCATGAGCGCCCGCGACCTCTTGGTGATGTCAGACCTGAGTATAAGGGCGGCACTCAGTTTGAATACATCATTCTGAAAGCGATGGCGAAGAATCCACGCCATCGTTATCAAACTATGAATGAACTTAAGGAAGCTCTTGTGCACGTGGGCTCTTTCGATGCTGGTAGCGGTCTGAAAAAGATTGCCACCAAGTATCAGCAGAATAAAATCAGAGAACGAGCAGCAAAAGGCAAAGGCATTCCAGCTGCTGTGGCTGCTAGTGTTACAGCCTTAGTCGTTATTGCCGGGGCATTTGTTTTTCAAGATCGCATCAAACAAATTATCGTTCCAGCCGATCAGAGATACAGTCACGCGATCGTCGAGTACAGAAATGCATTTGACAAAGGCGATTACGTAGTCGCTGAACAAGAGGGTCTGAAGGCACTGAGGGTAGCTGATGAGGAGCGTCCCCTGTGGCGTCCTGCTGCAATTAAAAATATGGTCGATCTATATCGAATTCAGGGGAATATACCGCAAGTCGAATTGATGACTAATCGCCTTGAAGAACTCAATGCATCGAAAGTCAAAAGTATCGAAAAAAACGAAGCTAATTTGTACGCCAAGCTTAAATCCGCCGTCGCCTCTCACTCAGAGGATGTCGAGGAAACCGAAGATTTTTGCTTTCAACTGATTGATGTTTCGCAAAATTATATCGACAATGAACAGTGGGATAAAGCAAAAGAGCTTTTGGCGAGAACCCTTGTACTCGCCAAGAAGTCGCTTGGTGAGAAGAGTTTGGTGGTTGCCAGTTTGATCGACAACCTCGCACTTTTGCAATTAAAAGACAATCTCAGCGAAAAATACGCGCAGTTAGAAACGCAATTGACCGAAGCTGTGAATAATCGCAAAGAGCATGCTGGGATTGAGAGTACAGGCTTGATACGCACATTGGAAGCTTTGTCTGAAGTTCAGCGTCGTCGAGGTGAATTGGCGGAAGCTCGCACCAACGCGACTCTGGCATTGAGTATTGCGCGTAATGCATTCCGCTCAACAAGCTCACAAGCGGCAGTAACTAAATGTCAGATTGCAGAAATCGACCTTGCCTTAAATAAACCCTCACAAGCCGCTGACACGGCGACGGCGGCTCTGGCTTCCATGGATCGTCTGAAAGAATCAGATGACATCGAACAAGCGCGCTGTCACATTTTGATTGGTGAGGCGCAGGCTGCGCGTGATAAGTTTTCGGAAGCAGCTAAAGAGTTCAATCAGGCCAGAGAACTGCTAAAGGAAGCCGCAGATAGTCAAGTTCTGCTTCTGGCAAGAGCATTGAGCGATCTTGCCGACATCCATTTTGGCAAAGCGCAAGAATCTGCAAATGATGCAAAGTCCGCCGAAGGGTATTACAAACGCGCTCTGGCGCTGATGTTCCGTTCTCGTGCAAGAGAAGAGCAAAGGGTTTTGCATATCCTTAAACAGCTCACGAAAATCTATCAGGATTCCGATCGGCAAGCCGATACGCTGGCGCTTTATAAAACCGCAGAAGCTGTAGACAAGAACACTCGCAAGACTCGCGGTGTAATTGAGGACCGAAAGCTAATCGGTTTTTATTATCGAGACGAACACAATTTTGCAGATGCGGCGGCCAGTATGGAGAAAGCCTTGTCGCTGAGCGAGACATTCCATGGTGTGAAAAGCCCCGAATCATGCGCGTTGTTAGGTTTGCTAGCTGACAATTATCTGAAAGACAAGAAAGAGGATAAGGCTGGTCCTCTTTTGTACACCGCCGTCAAAATTCTGCACTCCGAAGGTGGCGAGGAGATCCCGCGAAATGTCAAAGTTCAGGTACTTTCAACGTATGCTAACTACCTCGAGTTGACCGACGATAAGCAAACACTGGAGGAAATCAGACAGGAACTCAATTCAGTTTGAGAACATCCGACTGAATCCCTTCGGTTATCCGTTGGGATTCGGCAACCAGTTCCATGCAAACCTCGACGCGCTTTGATCTCTGGAATCGAATTCTGTTTGATATCTTAGAATATAAACGGAAAAACTAAGTTATCATCTTTTGATCAGAGATCCCTAATTCGCTTACCACAATATCCTAATGCAATTTTTTCTCGCCTCACTCGTAATAGTCAGTATTTTCTTCTTGTCGGCTTGCTCCACCGGTGGTGGCGGCGATACCAGCACCACAAGCAGTACCACCGCGAAACCGGCAGAGGTTGATCCTGCCGATGCAGGGAAGCGTTGGGGTTTCATCAATTGGGATGGCGGAACGCTGATTGAACCGAAGTTCGAACGCGCCCTCTCGTTCTCCGATGGATTTGCTGCTGTAAAGCAAGGTGGGAAGTGGGGATTTATCGATAAAACCGCTGAGATGGTCATTGCGCCTCAATACACGGAAGTCGGTCCATTTAAAGACGGCGTTGCGCCGGTGCGTTCCGACACCTGGAAGTGGGGTTACATCGACGCTTCCGGCACAGTGATCGTCAAACCGGAGTATGACGATGCTAAAGCCTGGGGGAATGACCTGGCTCCTGTCAAACTGAACGGTAAATGGGGTTTTGTGAACAAGACGGGTGCACTTGTCGTGCAACCGACTTATGACGATGCCAAGTCATTTGGTGATGGATTGGCTCCGGTTCTGGTTAAAGACAAATGGGGTTTCATTGACACTTCCGGAGCACTCAAGGTGCAGCCAGCCTTTGACAGTGCAGAGACCTACATAGACGGTGTCTCGGAAGTCCGTAAAGATGGACAATTCGGATTCGCCGATTCTAACGGTAACTTCCAGTTGCGCGAAGAGCTCGCATCGAGATCCGCATATTCTGAGGGGTTAGCGCCAGTCAAGAAGGAAGGTGAGTGGGGCTATGTGGATGAGAAAGGCGAAGTGGTTATTAAATACAAATTCGATGACGCGGAGAAGTTCTCCGAAGGTAGAGCCCGCGTAAAATTTAACAACAAGTATGGCTATATAAACAAGAAAGGAAAAATGGTAATTAAGGCCCGATACATCGACGCCTTGCCGTTTTCTGATGGTCGCGCTGCAGTATGTGTTCGAGTCGAAGAGTAAAAACGATCTAGATGAAAAACAAGACAATGCGAATTGCATCGTTGGCAATTTTGGCTGCGATAGTAGCTATAACATTCGGACCCCTGGCAGTATTAGCCGAAACCGTTGCAGATAGCAGTTCTCCAGAAGTCACGAAAGATGCTGCGAATCAGAATGTTTCAGAAGGCATCAGCGCTCCGTTAGAGAGTGCACCATCTACAGTATCATCATCCCAGTCGCTCGAAGACCGGCTAATTGTTCCTTGGAACGAAATGAATCTGCGGTTTCGGGAATCGTATGCTAAAAACCGTCGAGGAAAGATAGATAAACTTGGTCCAGTCGCCATCTTTCGAGAAGACAAACTAATTCTTCGATATCGAGGAAAACGCGAAGAGTTTGTCATCATTCCGCAGCAGTTTACGCTTCTCAAATCAGTCTCCCATATTCCACTTGCCATTTTCGTTATGCTGGAAGACAAGGCGGGCTCAAGACTGGATGAAGACTCGATCAAGACTTTGACTGTCTATGCTGAATCAATCGACAAAGCGGCAAGCAACATTGATAAATGGAAGCTCTCGGCAAGCTCATTGGCTCGACAACATCAGATTATAGATGCCGGTAAAGCTATGATCGATAGGATCGTGAAGTCCGGCACTGTCAATGGCGATGAGCTCCAGCGTTTCACCAGGGAAATGGGACCGCTTGTTTTAGAAAACGCCTACGAATCGCTAGCTCTTCAACTGGATGTTATCGATGGTCGGTTGAAAACCTGGAAAGAGGGGATCAGTCCGGAGGACTGGAAACGTTTGCGAGTTGCTGTGATGGCGCCTCATATGCCCCGAGAAGAGAACAGTACTGTGCAGTATCTCCAGAAAATGCTGAAGCAAAATTATGAAGGCGAGGGCATCATATACGGTGAAGGCAAAAATGAAGAAGATTTCGCCATGGATTTGATCGGTACGCACGTGCTCGATAGGCAGGTCGCAATCAACTTCTTCAAAGATCCGTGGCGAATGCACCGGGATCTGCTCGCTGATGCCGCTAAGCGCTATTTAAAGAGTCATCGCCCGCTGCAGTAATTGTTTAGTGTCGTGCTAGATCGTGAAAATGCATTGGTCGATTGAGCTGAGGCGAGTTCACGTCTGGTTGGGCGTAAATCGGCTGACCGTTAGGTCCAACCGACGGCATCGGTCCTGTCTCTTGTTGAGCTGAGAAATCTTGTATGACTTCGTTTGCAAGAGTCTGAACGGGAGCGACATTGGGGTTGTAGGAAGTTCCTGGAACGGTCGTCGGTACGCGTTGATCGTTGACATTGTAGACTGGCGTTGTCGGAACA
Organism: uncultured Candidatus Obscuribacterales bacterium; assembly: GCA_964600935.1. Taxonomy (GTDB): domain Bacteria; phylum Cyanobacteriota; class Vampirovibrionia; order Obscuribacterales; family Obscuribacteraceae; genus JADYXR01. The sequence continues at coordinate 6,281 of CAZRMH010000134.1, read as the reverse complement.
GCATGTCCGAAGGCATCGGTTGGAACGCCCATCGCAGTTGCACTGGTTTGGAATTCTGGCGTCGTCTGAACACTTCCAGTGACCTGAGGACCCGGAAAGCTGGTCGGCTGAGGCGAGTGCCACTGTGAGGTGTCAGGGGCTAGTCCTGATGCTCCGCTCTCGGGGGCGGCACGCTTATGCATTTTTTCCTGCATGGCAGCAGCTCTCTGGGACATCTCCGACTCTCCTTGCGCGAAGATCCTCAGACCTGCAACAGCAAAGCATGTGATGGCGACCACTATGCCGAGATTGACCTTCATAACTAAAATAATCGGCAGCACGACGACTAGAAACAACACGGTCCAGAACAGCAATACCGCTGATCTTCGACTCTCTTCGATTTTCTGGATCCAATAAGGATGCATAACCGTCGCTCCGTTGAACCTGAACTAAAAGATACTGCGTTACGCGGTGGATGCCAAGGGGGATATTACGCTTCTGTATAAAACTATGGAATCGCCAATGTATGGCGTTTCGCAGTCCTTATCCGCTACTAAACAACGGCTGCTTCACATTTGCGGATAACGTCCTCATAACCCATTTTTAGTAGCCAGTTTGAAATTACCGGGTCAATCTCGAGTAGCGAGCCGAGAATCTGTCGTTCTGGTTTCACCATGAAGAGACTGACACGTTTTTTTCTTCCGAACGGTTGAGAAAGATCGACAAATTCGAAAGCGCACTCGGCACCGTGACCGGTACCGTTGAATTCACCTGCGTTCGAATCGACTTTGCTGTTTCCATTGTCTGTTTCTGCAGGTGGATCATTGTTTCCAATACCATTCGAGTCACTGTGACTGTTTTCCTGCCCATCTAATAGACACCAGTTTCCATTTTGTTTTCCGTCTCTTAAACCGCCGACTTCGATAATACGATTATGCTGGACGACGTGAGCGATGCCACTACGGGCGGAGTGGTCGAAAACTATTTCGAGCAAACGAGAAACTAGTTGCATCATCGAGGTAGGACACGTATCAACGGAATTGGGCTCGACGAGCACGGCGTAGATTTCCGTGGCTCCAAGGCTGATTGCCGCTTGTATAGGCGTGTTGCGGACCAGACCACCGTCCATCCAGCAGCCTTCGCCGTTCAGACGGCGTGGGGGGAATAACAGCGGTATCGCAGACGATGCCATCAAAACATCGATCAGATCGTCTTGAGTTTCGATTTCGTCGCCGGTTATAACTTTGGTGCCGAGTCCACAAAGATCGGTCGTGACAAAACCGACCTTGGTCTTTCCAGCCTTGAGTTTGTCGATGTTTACGCTGCTGCGCAATAACTTTTCCAGAGGATCGGTATTCAGCAAACCAAGTTGCTGACCGAATATCACCCGTCGCAAGTGACCAGGATCCGGAAGTTTATATACATCGGACGTGCGAATCTTTCGCCACATTGTTTCAAGCATATCGAGATCGTTCTGACCAACAAGTGCGGCATTTAGAGCACCGATGCTGGTTCCGACAATCCAATCGAAATGAAAATCGCGCTCTGCACAAGCCTTCGCGACCCCTGCTTCATAGGCACCGCGACCGCCTCCGCCGGATAGGACAAGCGCCCGGACCGGACGGGATTCCTCCCGATTGTCGCTGATGGTCATTGGATGAGAACTCACAGACAGTAAAGAAGCCTAGCCTGGTAAATACGGCTCCTTCTTTACTTTACCGAATATTTGAGAAACTGCAAATTATCGCAGAATCACTCCGAATTACTTCGAAGCGCTTTCGCGTGCGCGGAACTCCTTGAGCCAGCCGTCAAGCGTTTCTGCGCTACGTTCCTTCAATTTGACATTGCTGCGCACGCGTTCGATCATTTTTGCGCTTACTCGTCGACCAGTCTTTATCGGATGGTCCGCGAGGAATTTTTGCAAATCGTTCGATTGCTCTTCGGAGACGAAAGATTCGGCTCCATTGATTATGCGCGGGAATAAGTGGACAGGATATTTTGTTTCCATGTCTTTCCAGTGCTGCTTTAAGAAGCTCCAGCCCAGCTCTCGGCCGGATGTCGTTTTCATTAAGTTGAGAACAACGTGAGGGGCATCCTGAGTCTTCACCTCGTCAGTCAATGCTAACTCTAAAGTACGTTTCTGTAGCTCAGGTAAGCGGAAATAAGCCAGTCCATAAAGATTCCTGAGTTTAGCCTCCGGTGTTGGAGCGTTCTTGTATAGCTTCTCCATCTCATTGTAGATGGTGGCATCGCCGTTGTATGCCATGATAGCGACGAGGGCATCATAGACGTTGGCGTTGATGTCTTCTGGTCGTTCTTGATAGATGTCCCAGAACTTTCTTGCCTCAGCTATGGTGGCACCGTCTTGTCCAATCGTGCCCATTGCCGTTAAAACATGATTGCGAAGAATTTGAGTCAACTCAGACTCGTCTTCTTGTGGTTCCCATCCGAGTTTGCGTGTAAGCGGCGTGAACCGATCTCGAACAAAAGCTGCAAATTCGGCACGAGAACCGTCCTTTACAAAATAATCCAGTGTCATCATTTGGCTTGCGAGCAGTTCAACAACGTTAGGGTCGGTCTCGTCTTTGAAGTACGCGGTCAAGTTCATATACTGTCCGACCGGCATATTACCTGCTTCTACAAGTGCCCATGTATCGCTCAGGAGCTGGAATCGTTCCGCTGCCGTCAAACTGGCTTGCGCTTTTTTACCGATTGCGGTTAAAACGTCTGCCGGGTACTGGGCGCGGAAATAGCCGTCAGCTCTTGCATTGAGTACAACCGGTCCGCCATCTGGTACATGCGACAGAATACCTTTTCGTGAGCTGAGCAGTAGTCGAACATATTTAGCCTCGTCGGTCGAAGCCTCGACGGTATCTCCGATAACCCTGCTTGTGACAGGGACTTGCCACAGTTTCAATTTCCCGGAGGTATCGCCTGCCGCCTTCTTGTTCTTCACCCCTGGTGGCGGTGGTGATACCGTGAAGTAATCTTGAGTCAAATTAAGATCGTTTCCGGTTGGCGTTGCAGTCGCGCTGACGAGCGGATATCCGGGTTTGTACACCCAGTCGGCCATGATCGTTCCGACCGGTTTGCCTGAAACCTCGGCAAGCGCATCCCACAATTCGCTGGTCTGTGCGTTACCGAATTGATGGTCCTTGATGTACTTCTGGATGCCCTTCATGTAGGTCTCTTCGCCCAGGAAACGTTCGAGCATTCGCAAAACTGAAGCACCTTTGTCGTAGGTGATTTCGTCAAACATTTCTTCTGCTTCGGACGGATCGTTGACAGGCGTATAGATCGGATGTGTCGACGACAGTGAGTCCGACGCCAGCGCTGTTGCCCGATCTTTCACGAAGATGTCCCATGGATGCCATTCTGGTTTAAACGATTCCATCGCTTTGGTCGACATCCAGGTAGCGAACGCTTCGTTGAGCCAGAGGTCATCCCACCACTTCATCGTGACGATATCGCCAAACCACATATGTGCCATCTCGTGCGCGATTACTGACGCGACCGCTTGCTTCGAAGTCGTCGATGCGCTCTTTTGATCAACGAGCAATCTAGTTTCTCTGAATGTAACTGCGCCAAGATTTTCCATCGCCCCAGCTGCGAAATCCGGGATGGCGATTAGATCGAGTTTGCTTTCCGGATATTTGACGCCAAAATATTTCTCAAAATATGGAAGCATTTTTTCGGCTGCGGTACGGGCAAATTCACATTGCTCTTCGTGCCCGGGAGTCGCCCAGACGCGAATCTCCACATCGTTGGCGACGACTGGCTCTGTGCTCTCAAATGGACCGACTATGAGCGCCACAAGATATGTCGACATCTTCGGTGTTTCTTTAAACGTGATCTGTCGCTTTCCGCTGCGCCCTTCAGTTTTATTGAACTGAATCCCGGCGTTCGAGATGGCCGTCAATTGTTCATCAATGGACAAAGTGATTTTGAAAGTTGCCTTCATATCAGGTTCATCGAAGCATGGAAAAACTTTGCGCGCATCTGTGGGTTCCATCTGCGTGCATGCGATTTTGTTTGTTTTGCCTTTCGAATCGACAAAAGTTGAGAGGTAAAAACCAGAGAGCTTGTCGTTTAGTTTTCCACCAAATCGCAGTCTGAGCTCATATTTGCCAGGCTTTAAACTTTGCTGAAATCGAAAACAAACTTCTTGCTTCTCTTTCTCTTCGATGGTCTGCTCCGGCGCGATCGCTTTGCTGTGCCCATTCTCTGTGACCTGCGATATTTCTACTTCGGCTATCTCTAGACCGACTGAGTTCATCACCACATCTTTCGTCGATGAATTCACAGTCAGGAAGACGGTTTCCTCACCACTGAACTGTTTATTTTCTAAGTCGGGTTCAATAAAAATTCGGTACGTGTCAGGCAAGACATTTCTTGGCAGGCGCACTGCACCTCTGGTTCCCTCATCCTTCGCCGGTTTCGCCAATGCCGTTTGTTGCATGAAAACAAGCGAGCACATTAGTGAAACCAAGAGACGAGTCCCTAATCTCGTTTTGACCACACTTTCGGGCTGCATAGGTGGAGTTGAATCACTGTAGAACCTGACATGGGCAGCTTTTAAAACAGACGACAGTCGTTTAAGCATCCTCTCCTCCGAGTGAAGCCGATGAATGGAAACGCCGATCATACATCAGTCCAATGAATGATTGGCATTCGAGTCCGGGTATTGTGAGTTCTGGTTAACAGAGCCTATGATCGGGTCAGGAGCTAAGATTCGAGAGTTCGATTCGACGCTGTCAGGCGAAAGCTTTCCGGGAAGCCATGATTTCTTAAATGTCTATTTGATTTCGGAGATTATGCCCAGGTTTGCGATAGCCTATTGTGAAAACCTAGTGGGGATCAGTCATGTTTTTCAAACAGTTTTTTCTTGCTTGCCTGGCACATGCGTCGTACATGATCGGCTCAGACGGCAAGGCTTGCGTGGTCGACCCTCAGCGTGATGTCGAACAATACATCGAGACTGCTGAAAAGAACAATTTGAAAATTGAATACATCATTGAAACCCATCTGCACGCTGATTTTGTGGGCGGTCACCGCGAGCTGGCTGAGCGCACCGGAGCGGAAATTGTTTTCAGCAAGCATGCCCAAGCCGGCTATCCTCATAGAGCCGTAGACGATGGCGACACCATCGAATTCGGAAATGTGAAACTGACTATTCTCGCCACGCCCGGACACACCCCGGAGAGCATCTGCATTACGGTCGCCGACAAGGAAAAGTCAGACGCGCCTGTCATGGTCCTCACCGGTGATACCATGTTTATCGGAGATGTTGGCCGACCGGACCTGGTCGGTGCAAGAGGAAAATCCAGTCAGGAAATGGCGGGAATGATGTATGACAGTCTTCATGACAAACTGTTGAAACTGTCAGATGATGTTCTCGTGTACCCGGCGCACGGAGCCGGTTCTCTCTGTGGAAAGAATATGTCAACGGAACGTTTCTCGACGATTGGTCAGCAACGTCAGATGAATTACGCGTTGAGACCGATGAAGAAAGAAGAATTCATCTCGATGCTGTGCACTGATTTACCAGAGCAGCCTGCTTATTTCGGCGCAGCGGTCGCGAAAAATAAAGAGGGTGCCGTGCCTCTGGATAAACTGAGTAAGCCGCGTCCAATGAGCGCCACTGAAGTAAAGGAATTGATGGACAAGGGTCATCTCGTTGTCGATGTTCGCTCCAACACACTGCATGGAGCCGGTCACATTCCCGGGTCGATGAACATCGGACTGGGTGGACAATTCGCCTCTTGGGCAGGAAGTTTGATTGCAATCGGTACACCTATCATTCTTATCGTTGAAGATAAAGAGTCTGTCGATGAGGCTGTCATCAGGCTGGCTCGTGCAGGGCACGAATCTGTCGTGGGATATCTGGATGGTGGCATTTACGCTTGGACCAAAAGCGGTAATGACACGGGTGAGACTCCACAAATCACAATCGATCAGCTCAAAGAAAAGATTGCCGAGATAGAAGATTTGCAAATTATTGATGTTCGTCGCAAGGCTGAATACGATGCCGGTCACGTTCCAAACGCCAAAAATATTCCCCTTGATGAGCTTTCTAAAAACCTGGATAAGCTCGATAAATCACGACCGACTGTAATCATTTGCGCAAGCGGATATCGTTCGAGCATCTCCACACACATTCTGAAACATGGTGGAGTGGCGTATGTCTACAACACCATCGGTGGTACTAACGCTTGGCGAAATGCCGGTTATGAAATTGAGATGTCGGAAAACGCACCAACTTGCGCATCAGCCGGTTAGTGGTACTCACATATTACGCTCGA
>CAZRMH010000133.1:0-18721 GCA_964600935.1 uncultured Candidatus Obscuribacterales bacterium | reverse complement strand
GTCGGTATCGGAGCCGAGCTTGCTGTGACTGATGGAACAATTCTGGCATTCTCGCACTTCGGTGTCGGACACATCGAAGTCGGTCCGGTAACGGTATCACCAGTAGTATCAACTGAAAACATTATCAGAGATCCGCAAGCACTCTCAATATCATATAGCGACGTACCAGAAAACCAGGGATTGGAAAAAATTTCTGCAGCCCTGAAAGTGGCGAGCGTAAAGATTCAGGAGGAAAAACATGCCGGCAGTGCGGTTCAAATCGGTGCGCGGGTTTCCAATACGCCTGGCTGCAGTATTGAAACCGCGACTATCGAACTCCAGAGGTTAACTAAAACCCTGGGAGAATACTCAAGTTTTATAACACTTGAGACCCGCTGGTGGAGCCAATCATGGAATGTAGGCGAAACCACTAGACTTGTCAAAACGAGTCGTGAAGAAACAGAACGGAAAAAAATTCCGCTATTCATTCTCGTGCCGCCAGATTGTTCTGATGAATTCTTCAATCAAGTTTTAACCTGGGAACACGACGGCTTGATTCAAGGATTTGTAGTTGGTGGTGGCATTCTGACGACCGACGATGAATCGCAAACATCCAACGGGAGAAGTCGTCGCAGATTGCACGGTCGTCCAGCCAAGAAACAGACGTTGGCGATGGTAAAACGTCTCTCAGCAGCAATGCCCGTATCGCCTCCTGCGAGTGATAGCCAATCGTCAGAGAAAACAGACAGCACCCAAACGCCAACGATCGTCGCGTCTGGTGGCATCATCGAACCACAAGACGCTATCGACTTTCTCGATGCAGGTGCAAGTCTACTGCAAATTCATTCAGGATTTGTCTTCTCAGGTCCCGGTTTACCGAAGCGAATAAACGAATGCATTTCATACTACAAACCGGTAAAACTAGGCACCGCAATTGGTGCCACTGCAACCAAATCCGAAAATCAGCCCAAAGCGAGAGCAACGAAGGGCATTTCTACCGAGGGATGGATTGGTTTTACACTGGTGGCACTAGGTTTAATCATTTCCTCCTCAACAGTAATAGCAGTGGGTTTAACTCGAGTTCTATTACCCTATGACGAAGCATTTCTTGGCGTCACGATGACAGAGATTCCGAAGATCAACGAGAACCTATTGAAGTTCATGTCTCACGACAGAGTTACTCTTGGTGGCAGTTCTCTTTCTGGTGCGTTTATGTTTTTTGGTTTAGCCGTATTCGGAATTCGTCGCCAGCATCACTGGGCATACCATACGGAAGTCGCCGGTTTAATTGCCGGATTTTTAGCGTTCTTTTTGTATCTCGGCTTTAAATACTTTGATCCGCTTCATGCGCTCGTCTGCCTGCTTGTGCTGCCATTTTTTGTCTGGGGTGTGTGCAAGAAACCGGAATTCGCGCCAGAGCGCTCTCCAAATCTAACCAACGACAAAAACTGGCAACGCAGCCAAATCGGACAATTATTATTCGTAGCTATTGGCGCAGGTTTGCTTCTCGCAGGAGTCACCATTGCTGGTGTCGGCTGCTCGGCAATTTTTGTAAACGAAGATTTGATGTTTATGCACACATCAAGATGCACACTCGAGAACATTAATCCGCGCCTATTGCCGCTCATCGCCCATGATCGCGCATCCTTCGGAGGCTGCCTCTGGGCCGTCGGGACAGTTGAAATGCTCACTTCCCTATACGGATTTCGCCAGGGCTGTCGCTGGGTTTGGTGGATGCTGTTGCTCGCTGGACTGCCAGGTTTCATCGCCGTCATGGGCATCCACGTCGGCATCGGATACACGAGCTTTGTGCATCTACTTCCAGCCTATATCGCTGTCTGCATGTTTATCGCAGGGCTTTATTTGTCTTACGGTTATCTCTGCGGCAGCAGTAAAACCTTAGCCTGACTACGGGCTTGCAGGTTTGTTATAGTCGTCCCGGGAATATACGAGCGTGCCCATGTGCCCGGCGTCTTCACTAGTTATCGCTTTAGCGGCTTCAGAACCACCCCTGATACCATAGTTCTTGCCATTATCAATCGCGTTATATTCGAGCTTGCCTTTTTCCATGGCAGTCGGCGTTTCTAAACGCGCTTTCGCAAGATCAGTCATAGCCCCAACGACCGGCCACTCACCCAATCCCGTGAACGGATTGATGGGCGGTTTGCCCGGTTTCTTCGCAACTGGGTCGCCGCCCGGGAAGTACGACTTGAAATCGTCATCCAGGGTGGTCGGATACATATAAGTGTGGTCTTTGAAGTAATTCTCGGCAGCAGTCTGCACAACCTTCATATTGGCTTTGACGCCAATCGTCTTGGCTCGCTCATTGTAAGTCTCAGCGACATTGCCCCGGTTGCAACCGGTGACCGCCAACATTACAACCAACGCGCCGCCGAGCCACGAGGATTTGTTAGAGATGCGTTTCATTAGTCAAAAACTCCCAAAACCAGCTAACTGAACTTCAAACCTGGAAAGTACCACTTCTACCGATTCTATACGGTATTTGCCCACGCCGAGCAATAACCAATTTAATCCAACGTATAGGTTACCCCCCATAAGTTTATTCCTGTCTTTATATTTGCAAGGTCTCCCAATCAATTAGGTTGGGAAAGGAGGAGCCTCCTCGAGGTAAAACCTCCGCGACTTTAAAAGGGCAACAAAAATGTACGAAAAGCTCAATCTTCTAGCCAAGTCGATAGTCTCGAAATTTGCCACCCAGCCTGACAAAGACGAGGTTTTCGCGGTTGACACAATCAATCGGCTCAGCCAGATCAGCACAAGATGTGGGCGTCAGCCGGGTAGAGCGGACGAAGTAGAAGAAGAAGTGCACCCCGATGGATACATCTCCGGTCGTTTAAAAAAACTGGAGATCCCTGAGGACGCGGAAGATCGGCCAATCACCCACTGGTGCGCCGATACAGGCAGATACCTGAAACAAATTATCAGAAAAGGCGAACAACTTCGCGGCGTAGAGAACAGTTTCGAAATCGACCCGATGGCTAAATTGCCAGACTAAGCGGCTGACGCGCGTCGGATCAGAAGTTTGCCTGAGCGAGTGGAAATGTACTCGCTCAGGCTCATTGCATTGGCTAGAGTTTTTGGAAATTAACTCCTTGATGCCCCCGAAGAAGGTTTGGTCCCTAAACTTATCGTTCGAACAGCACCTGAAGTTATAAACCCATGGTTTAAATCAATATGTTCGCGGGACAAACGTTTATCAGATTCAAAACGCATAAAATTCCCAGCTCTGCCTGACAGCGCTTGTATGTAGCCACGAATTTAGTTAGCATATGCCAACCTTATTAATATGCACTCGTCGTGCAAAGGGTCGCTTCCACATATATGCCCCTTATCAAAATCCGCCCGAGTCGCCTATTGCTGTTGTCATGCACGCTCAGCTTGTTCTCCGCAGCAACAGCAATGGATGCATGCGCAGCTCGAGGTGATGCCAGCTCAACCCCTGAGAGATCCGCGGCGCCGCGATCGATTGCTCCCAGCACAATGCGAAAGGGACAAGAATCAGCCAAGATTGCACTGACCGGCGACATATTGTTGGATGCAATGAACAAAGAGTTGACCAGAAGCTTCACTCAGCTCAAATCAGTCGGCACTTCACCACTTTATTTTTTGAGCTACCGAGTTTACGACACGGAAGACATCAACTTGATCGCGAGCTACGGAGCGATTGAGTCGGATGGACAAAACAGAAGACGCATCCTCGACGTGGAAGCGCGAGTCGGCGACATGAAAACCGACAGCAGTCATAAGTTACGCGGCGATTTCGACGCGCCAATTGAGAGATTTTTCCTCGACTCTAGAGCACCAGTAGAATTTTCCCTCGACGATGATGAACCAGCGATCAGAACAGCACTCTGGTTAGTTACTGACGACGCATTCAAACGCGCGCAGCGCAATCTTATACAAGTAAACGCAAATAGAACCGTTAAAGTAGTGGAAGAGGATCAGTCAAACGATTTCTCACCCGCACTACCTGTGGTGAGTGTCGAGAAGGCATTGAAACCCTCTGTCGATACCGAAAAATGGCGAGATCGTTTGCGCAAATTATCAGCGATCTACAAGGAATATCCGGAGATTACTGATTCAAACGTTCAACTAGACATCGACCTGGACGAGCGTTATATCACCACCAGCGAAGGCACGAAACTGCGAACCCAAGACCGCCAGGCTCGAGTTTCCACCAACGTTTCGACTGTTGCTGCAGACGGCATGGTCATTTATTTGTACGACAGCATTGATGTTTTCGATCCAAAGGATCTGCCGGACGATACCGTCATTGAACAGCGCATTCGAAAACTTGCCGAAGAAGTAATCACATTGCGTAAGGCTCCAGTCGCAGAGCCTTATGTCGGACCAGCGATCCTGCGCGGTCGCGCTTCCGGAGTGTTTTTCCACGAAGTGCTCGGACATCGAGTAGAAGGCCACAGACAGAAAGATGAAGACGAAGGTCGAACTTTCGCAAAGAAAGTCGATCAAAAAATTATGCCGGACTTTATCAGTGTGTTCGATGACCCCACCATGTCGACTAACGAAGACCGTCCACTCGTCGGTCATTACAAATTCGACAATGAAGGTGTGCCGGCACAAAGAGTAACTATCGTCGAAAACGGCGTACTCAGAAATTTCCTCATGGGTCGCAGTCCGGTTGTGAATTTCAACAAATCAAACGGTCACTCGCGCTGCGAACCAGGCAGCAAGCCCGTGGCGAGACAGGGCAATCTGATTGTTACTTCAAACAAAAGTGTTGACTTTGCAGAGCTAAAACAGATGCTGGTTGAAGAAGCCAAACGTCAGAACAAACCTTACGGTCTGATCTTCGACGAAATTGCCGGCGGATTTGCCTTGACCCAAGCCTTCATGCCGCAGTCGTTCCAACTCTTGCCATTGCGTGTCACCCGCGTGTGGACGGATGGACGCCCAGATCAACTCCTTCGCGGCGTCAATCTAGTCGGAACACCTCTGGCGTCGCTAGAAACTGTTATGCACGCGAGCAACGATGTCGATACCTTCAGCGGTGTATGCGGAGCCGAATCAGGATGGGTGCCTGTTTCTGCAACGTCGCCAAGCCTGCTGGTACGCACGATTGAAACCGCAAGAGATTGGAAGGAGCAAGACAAGCCACCAATACTGCCACCACCGGCATCGGCGATCAAAGTTGAAAATGGTAAACAGGGGTCATGAAAAAAGCACCATATCTAGTAGCATTGGCGTCGAGCCTCCTTCTATGCTCGGCCACTCTGGCGGCAGAAGCGTCGAAGAGAAACGCCAAGGTGAAGAGTTCTAACTCCAACGTCGTAAAAGAAGCCAGAGGCTTCAAAGCTAAAGCCGACGAGAAAGTATCGAGCTCCGAAACCAAAGCAGACAACGAAGGCGCCAGCCCGGACACTAGAGTCGAAATTAAGATTACACCGCCGAAAGAAGCGATTGCTTCTTCGTCAAAATTCGCTGACGACGTTATGTCAAAAGCGATGGAAGACGAGCTGCTTCGTTCTGTTACAGACCTCAAAATCAGCGGTCGACAATCGCCATATTTTGTTTCCTACCTCGCGACAGAGTCGCAAGGATTCACTGTCTATGGTAGTTTCGGCGCCCTCGATCAAGTCACGGATTCGCGCCACCGCAGTATTCAAACTGATGTTCGCGTTGGTGATTACAAACTGGACAGCTCCGGAAAACGAGGTTTCCTTGGCGGAATGGGTCGTCGAGGAAGCTGCAGCATTGACGACAATTATGATGCCATCCGGCATGAGCTCTGGCTTGGAACAGACTATGGTTACAAAAGAGCCATCGAAGCGCTGGACAACAAGAAGGCAATTCTCCAACAAAAGAAAGTAGAAGATCTGCCGAACTCAATGACTCCGAATGAACCAGTTGTTTCGATGAAACCCGCAGAGAAACTCGATATGGACAAAGAGGTCTGGAAGAATACAGTCCGGACTGTATCTGGTGTTTTCCGAGAATATCCTGCCGTACTCGATTCGACTGTCGCCTTAATCGCCAGAGCAAGAACGAGATGGTTCGCAAATACTGAAGGTTCGCTTAACCGTGAATGCAATCAAGGAGTTTTATTCGGCATTAGCGCAAACGGTCAAGCCGCTGATGGGATGCGTATCTCCGATTTCGAGGTCTTCGCAGCTCGCGATACGAATGCAATTCCAACACGAGAGCAGCTAGAACAGAAAGCGAAAGAGTTGGCGCTCAGAGTTAAAGCGCTCACCGAGTCAAAAGCAGTTGATGAATATCGAGGTCCAATACTGTTCGAGAAACAAGCAGCGGCGGAACTCTTTGCACAAGCATTAGCACCACGTTTGACGAATAAAGTCGATGGAATCACAGCAATAAACTTTAGTTTTGAACCAAGCAACGACAAAATCGGCAGACGCATTCTCCCTCCATTTATTTCGGTAATCGACGATCCTTTAGCGCGTGAATTCAAGGGACAACAGCTAAAGGGCGGTTACGATGTAGACGACGAGGGCGTCAAAGCACAAAGAGTTACTCTGGTCGAAAACGGTTATTTGAAGACCTTTTGTTCAGGTCGAACACCAAGCCGGGACGTGAAGCAGAGCAACGGACATTTTCTAGACGGCGCGCCAACGACGACACAACTTTTTATCGAGTCTTCGAAAACCGATTCGCTGCCAGCCTTGAAAGAAAAACTTATAGCGCTCGGCAAGGAAGAAGCACTGGACTATGTGTTGATCGTTCGTCACATATCGAGCGGTGTCCTTGGTTCAATTGTTCCGGGTAGATCATCGTTCAGTTTTGGTCGAGGAAATGAAGTCAGCATCTCTGCACCCACTTTGCTGTATAAGGTCTATATCAAAGATGGACATGAGGAGCTAGTCCGCGGAGCCAACTTCACTCGTTTATCAAATCGACTATTCCGCGATATTCAAGCCGTCGGAGACGATGCTCAAGCATACCCGGTCAAATACCCTAGTCATTACGGCACCACCGGCAGTAGCGTGATTACTCCTTCAGTTTTGATCTCAGAAGTCGACATCGAACGAGAATCTCATGAAACCGACATGCCGATGATGCTTAAAAACTCATATTTTGATAATGACGAGCGACCTCGAGCAAGCAACCAAAGTCCCCACGACTAACACTGAACCGATAACTCGTTCACGAACGCCGGCAAGCAACCCAATCACGTCAGCTCAAACATCGTCGACATGACCATCGCACTTCTTGAAATTGAAAAATTACTCGCTGACGTTACCAGCGGCGCTCGAGAGTACATCATCGTGGACTCACGCCCCGAGACGGAATATATCTCAGGGCATATTCCAGGAGCTGTGCGCATTGCTTGGGAAGAATGGTGCGAATCTGCACCAAAAGAAGCAGCACCAATAATTCACGAACCCGGCTATTGGGGAACGTTGGACAACACAGATTCATTCGCCAAACGTTTGATCGATTCAGGAATCAGACAACACGATCCCATAGTTGTGTACGCAGATTCAGCGCGTTCCAAAGGTCGAGAAGGTCGAATTGCATGGATGCTGCTCTACCTGGGAGCAACTAACGTTTTTATGTTAGACCGGGGATTTAGACACTGGACCAGTCTAAGTGGACCTGTCGAAACCGGGTCGCAGACGAAATCTATGCCAGGCAACTTCCAAATTGCCCTTGAGGAAAAACGTCGAGCAAAATACGATCAGCTCTTCAAAAACGTCGATAGTACCCCCGTACCACTGATGATTGATGTGCGCACCGCCGCTGAATTCAACGGCGATTGCTATGATTATCAACCCGTTAAGGGCAAGCTGCCAAACTCAATACTTTTTGAGTTTCCAAATCTTTTCGAGCCAAACGGAATGTTCATCAGTCGCGAAAAATACCTGCAGATAACCCCGCCCGATATTCTCAAATCAACTTCGAAAGTTTCATACTGCGAAGTCGGCGTAAGAGCTTCAACATTTTCTTTGCTTCACGAAATATACACGGGCGAGGTAATTCCGGTCTATGACGGCTCTGCGATGGAATGGGGATGGCATCTAACGAGCGCACAGACCTAAACGCCCCCTTACCAGGATTCCAACTGAATGCTCCGGCAGATCGACGCTACGAATTCGGCACATTGGAATTCTAGGTTTCATGCGCGTTTAACTTATCTATCACCATTCACAACGACATATTCTCCATCAGCCGAAGAGGAAGATGAGAACGCATCGCAGGATGAGGCGGAAGAGAAAGTGTCGCAGCCCGCAGATGAACATTTGTCGCTGACCACCGGAACGCCCGACTCATCGAGCATCTCACCCGCGCCATTAAAGACGTTGTAGTCGAATGTGAAACTGATATCGACATTCGCTGGCGCCCCCTGCGGTAAATTGTCTAATGGTGATGCCTTCTGAACGGCGGCCAATGCAGCTTTATCCCCATCTACGCTACCAGAACATTTTTCCAATCTTACTTTGGATACGTTTCCATCCTTATCGACGCTAAACATCACAACGGCATGATGGCTGGAACTGCTTCTCTTTGGTGACCATGCTCTTTTAATTTTGACTTGCGTGTTCGTCATGTATGGACCAAAATCAACTGCACTCTCCACAGCCGAACTCTCGTCGTCAGGCAGCTGAGGAGCATTTTGCGCAATCACAAAATCCAAAATCTTGGTCGAACCAAAAACAAAATACTCGAAATCTTGAAACGATGCGATTCGAAGATCAGCTGATTCACTGTAGTCATAAGACTTCACGAGGTAGGCAAATATCCCGCAATAGATAATTGCTGGCAGCGCAAAAGCAACTCCAGCCATACGAATTTTTTTCTGTGTCGAAACGCTAAAGACTTCAGCAGCGCTTCCTTCGAATAATTTGTTGCCTCGGAACAGATTAACCAGCGCAGCCAGGGTCAGCACCGAATATAGCACCGCGCAGATGCCCGCAGCCAATGGCACCGCACTAAAAGACCCGTAAGTTACCGTAATCCATACTAGCGACATCATTGCCGCAGAAAAGAAAAGCGAAAAGGCGAGTGGCTTAATGTGGTGCAGTACGAACTTTACTAAGTTGTTATTCATGGCGGTTGACCTAACGACAGGCGGTTGCACAAAGTTTCATCTAACCATACTCCGCCACTACCGCGCTGCAAACAATAGGAAAAACCCTACGCGCGACATGGGGTTACATAAATGATTGGATTTAATCCCCGAGACTCTCCACTCGGTTATCACGTAAAAGAGTCACAGAAATAGGATTTATCCGATTTGGATAATCAATGAAAGAACAACGGCGCTATGTTCAACTTCAACCGCCACGATTAATTGGCGGCGGAATGCTTGTCCAGCCACGCGACAGTCGCCTGAACGGCTTTCGGCTCAACGGCGATATCTTCGAAAACGTAGTGGTCCCCGTTCTCCAGAGCTAGAAATTCTTTATCCTCGGTCGAAAGATTGTCAAAGATCTTCTTCGCGCCTTGCGGTCTAGACTCGCCGTCCTTCTGACCCTGAACGATCATCACGGGCAAGGTTTTGATCTGCTTAGCAAACTGACGAGTTTTGTACATATAAAACTGACAAGCCATCAATTCATTCGGTGCCAGGTCTAAACGAACGTTGGCGTCTCTCATCAAAGCGTCCTGGAGTTCTTTCTTCGGAGTCGCAACTTTGATAAGTTCTTCGCCCTTGTTAAATCGCTTGTTACCAGCAGTGAATCGACTGCCAACGCTCAAATAGTTTCCCAGCGTTCCGAAGTGTTCTCCGCCGGGTGCTGATGAGATGGCACCAGATATGATGTCAGAGAATTTTGCGGCAGCTTCGAGGGCGAGCGCACCGCCCATAGCCTCTCCGAGAAGAAAAACTTTTGCACCAGAGTGCTTCTTACGAATCGCTTCAGCGGCATGCTTAATATCCTCAAGATTCTTCTTCAGGTCCATTTTGCCTTCTGAACCTTTTTCGGTCCAGCCACCAAAACCTCGCAAGTCCATCGAGTAGACCGAATAACCAGACGCGGTCAACTGCTTCGCCATATCTTCAAAAACACCGCTGTGCATACCGAGTTCGTGAAGACAAAGAACAAAACCTTTCGGGGAGTCGCTGTTTGAAGACCAGAACAAAAATGGTGGCATCCCGTCGACTAAATCAACTTTTTTACCGTCGGTTGCACGAGCAGTGCGCGTCACGTTCTCATCATCTTTGTCGCGTTTCTTGGATTTCTTCTGCTTTTCAGCTTTCGGTTCCTTATCCACCTTCGACTCTTTCTCAGACTTCGATTTCTTTTCGGACTTAGATGTTTTTTCAGAGGTTGAGTTCTTCTCGGACTTCTCTATTGTGCTGCTAGCGCTTTCGTCAGAATCAGTTTCTCTAGCGGATACGGTTGCCACCATCGAGAGACTCAATAACAAACTGAGACTGAACGCGCCGAAATCTCTCATCACGTTTGGCACAAATCGTTTTTCACGAACGACAAAAGCGTTCTGCTCCGATAGTTTTTCGCAAACCATAAAACCATTTTGGTCAGTTTGTTTTTCGCAAGCCATTAATCTGTCCCCAGCCAAAATTCAAGTCGTTCGCCGACCAAGTTTATCGGCAAGCAGCATTATAGGTTCTCGGTGCTCTTAACATCTAAGGTTCTTAAATAACCTGGTCCAAATAAATGCAACTTTACTTCACCGCCGCAGGAAGAGCGCCGCGTGGATTGGAGCACTTAACTCCCAAAATCGCCTGACCGCCCTTCCAGGTGTGCATCACCAAAATCGGGGTTTGAATCTCGGCGCGCGTTCGCAAAACTTCCTGTTCCACCTTCGAAGCCATTATTTTGTATGCCTCGGGAACGGTAGTGTTCGCGCCACGAGATCGGAGAGCTTCAATCAACTGACGCGTGAAAATTCCATTGGGATAGATTTTCGATTCCCACGACACCTGATCGGCATCGCTCGAAGCCACAACTATTTGTCCGGTGCCGATGTTTAAACCGCCAGCACTACTCGGGTTGTTGGCTTTCGCTCTCACGCTCATATCCGGTTGAAGAACGATTGCTTTGCTGCCTTTGTGTGCATGCTCGACTTCATTCTCCTTGGCACCGATCGCCGACGCCAGTGAGCGATCACGCACCGCACCACCATGACAAACGTCCATTATGATCAAAACACGTTGGCACGGAATCATATCGCGGACGCCGGCGGTGAAGAATTGCATCGGAATTCCCGAGAGCACCGCGTTGTTCAAATTAGTTTCGTAGGCCACGATAAAGTTGGCATCACCGACATCTTTACGAGCTGAAGTTCCGTGAGTGGAGAGATAGATAACGACAAGATCGTCCTCTTTCACGTTCTTGCGAAGCCATTTTTCGCCGAGATGCGAAACGATATTATCTCGGCTGGCGTGCTCGTCCAAAAGAAGCTTGACATGATCGGGTTTGAAGTTTGCTTCAAAAATCAGGTAATTGCGAAAGTCCATCGCATCTTTGGCAGCAAACTGCAAGTTGATACTCGGGTCTTTGAAGTTGCTGATACCAACTACAAGAGCCCATTTGTCCGCCACGGGTCTGAGCGCACCGCTCGATTGCTTCGGAGCGCCCAACGTGATCGCATGTCCTTCACTGCCTTCGTTAAATCCAGGAAGCTTCAGTTTTATTTCCTTTGACCTTGCAATCAACGGCTTAGCTTCATCACTGCGCGAAAGCTCAATCAAGACGCGCGCGAGGTTGTCTAGGTCGGCAGCGATGATAGCGCTGTTGGTATCATTCACTTTTTCATCAGCCTTCAGAATTGCTCTGGCATATTCTTCCGCGTCAGAGAATTTCTTTGATGCTTTGAGCAGTTCAGCAAGGTCTCTCATGGTGGCGACGGAGTCTTCATGCTCGACACCAAGGGCTGACTTTTGAATTTTCAGAGTCTTAAGGAGCAAGGTTTGAGCTTCATCGAATTTTTGTTCGGCAGTCAAAACGTGCGCAAGATTATGCATGTTGCGAGCGACCACCGGATGCTCCGGTCCAAGCGCTTTCTGGCGAATCGCAAGTCCGCGCTCCAACAATGGTTGAGCTTCGCTGAACTTGCGCTGATTCGTATAGAGCCACGCCATGCTGTTCAACGCAGCGGCAACATCAACATGCTCCGGTCCCACCTGCTTCTCCGTAATCTCAAGTGCACGTTTATAAACCGGCTCTGCATCAGTATATTTGCCCTGGTAAATGTAATACATTCCGAGTGCATTCAAATCAAGACAAACTTGACGAGCATCTTTTCCGTACGCGGCTTCATCGATCGCCAGCGCCTTGCGGAGCAACGGATCAGCTTTTGCGTATTGCGAACAGGACACGTAATCGGCCGCCAGTTGCCTGAGAAATTCGGCGTAGCGTGGACTCTCATCTCCAAATGATTTCTCGACGAGCAGGCGGCCTTTTTCAAGCTCCGCAACCGCGTCCTTGTAACAACTCAAATCACGATAGATACTAGCCCTCATCATGAGCGGCTCGTAGACTCGCGGGTCATTGTTTTCTAAAGAACCGGCTCGCATTTTGTACGATAACTCAACCGACATGAGCGCGTCTCTAACTTTTCCTTGAGCGCGAAAAAGTTGACCGAACAACATCGCCGTATTCGAAATTTCCAGACGCCGTATTCCTACATCTTGAATATTCTTTTTCTGAGACTGAGCCTGGTTTAAAACGGCTTCTGCTTCATCGTATCTTCCGGCTGTCGTGTAGTGCCGCCCCAAGGCATCGAAGACTCGACCAGCTGCGATCGCATCCTTGGTTTCTTCTGCAACAGCAAGAGCTTCTCTAAGCGATTTTTCGCACTCGGGTAATTTCCCGACGTCAGAATAAGCAGACGCCAGGCGAATCAGCGAAACCACGCGATTCTCAACCTTCATTGTATTCAATTCGGATTCCGTGGAAGCTTTGTTCTCAACACCGTCTTTGTCCGCTTGAGCAAACAAATCTTTGGCCTTTAGATAAAACGTAATCGCCTCGTCATACTTGGCCTGCCGTTGCAGATTGGACGCTAACTTATCGTAGTCACCAGCAATAGTGCGTTTCTTCTCTGGATTATTCTTTTCGTCGTTTTCCAACAACCGCCTGTAGAGCGGCTCTGAAAGATCGAACTTTTTCTCTTCGTCGTAAAGTTCGGCGAGCGTCTGGATCGTTCGCTGCAGCCGAGGATCCGAAACCTGGAAATGCTCAGCCTCTCTCAAAGCGGCTTGCAGTTTTTTCTCGGCTTCCGGGTAACGCCGCTCCAGGAGAGCGTGTCCGCCCTCGTCAAACATGGTTTCGAACAGACTTTCCTGAGCATTACTTGACGTCGTACTCGTCAACACAAAAATCAATAAAACGATTATGAGCGTCCAGTTCGATCGAGTCATGCAAACCAACCTATAACTAAGTACCTGACCGGTTTTAGGGTTGCCATAAAGACAAACATCCGCATGCTACAATCTGCCCGACTCAGCAGCTAATAAACCGGAAGTAAAGAATGCATAGAGAGTATCATAAGTGGCATAGCGACAATTTGAACCGCGACATGGAGCTTCTTGTCTTCGGTCATCATGGCGCCAGGGTTATTGTTTTCCCTACATCGATGGGCAGATTTTTCGATTGGGAAAACCGAGGATTTATGAATGTCCTCCATCATCACATCGAGCAGGGCTGGTTGCAGCTGTATTGCGTCGACAGTGTGGACACCGAGAGCTGGTACAACTATGGCGCGAGCCCAAGATGGCGCGCTCATCGACATCTTCAATACCAGAGCTATATAGTCGACGAAGTACTTCCGTTCAGTCGTTCCAAGAATGACAATCCATACGTCATTTCAACAGGTGCGAGTTTCGGCGCCTATCACGCCGTCAACATCGCTTTGAGATTCCCTCACCTCTTCGGACGAGTGCTCGGCATGAGCGGCATTTATGACATCAGCAAATGGACTGATGGTCAATACGATGACGCCATCCACCAGAGCAACCCGATTGAATTGGTTCGTTGCATGGACCACTGCCCCGACCACTTGGCACGCGTTAGAAATCTCGACATCATCTTGCCAATCGGCGTCGAAGATAACGCTTATCACAACAACCTCGCCTTCAGTCAGGTCATGTGGGATAAAAACATTTGGCATGCACTGCGGTCATGGGATGGTTTCGCTCATGATTGGCCAGTCTGGGAAAAAATGATCACGCTGTACATCGGCGGTGGCAACTAAACCTTCAGCCAGTCTATATGCGCGTGGAATCTAAAAATTTCCTAGTTTTTGTTCGCAACCAGCGACCCAACTGATCTTTAGAACTTAATTGATAGTAAGATTTTCCAAGCGTCAAGTATCACACTTAAAAACAGGTCCACAAGCATGAAAGTAGGGCTTTTGGTGGGGCGTGAGAGTTCGTTCCCCTCAGAATTCATAAAATATGTCAACAGCACTCCGAGCCTTGGAATCGAGGCGGAGATGGTCAAAGTCGGCGGATATAAAGCCGACGAACTCAGCAAGTACAGTGTCATCATCGACCGTATCTCGCATGAAGTGCCGTTCTACCGCTCCTATCTAAAGGCAGCCTCGTTGACTGGCACCGCTGTTATCAACAACCCATTCTGGTGGTCTGCTGATGACAAATTCTTCGGAACCGCTCTGCTCGAGAAACTCGGCATCGCCATTCCAAAGACCGTGCTTTTGCCGCAGAGAGGCTATATCGATGCCATCACCGGCGAATCACTCCGCAACCTCGAGTATCCGCTTGACTGGAAAGGCATCGTTGAATACACCGGTCTGCCGGCCATCATGAAGCCATTCGATGGCGGCGGCTGGAAAAACGTTTACAAGCTGGACTCACTGGAAGAGCTGCTCTACTACTACGATCACACCGGCACCATTTGCATGATGCTGCAAGAGTTCATCAACTTCGATCGTTATGTCCGCTGCTATACCATCGGTCGCAAGAATGTCCGCATCATGCCTTACGACCCGTCGAAGCCTTATTTGCAAGGTCAATACTTCCTCGATAAAGATTATCTCGAACCAAAACTCGAGAAACGCATCATCGACGATTGCATCAAGTTGAATGAAGCGCTGGGCTACGACATGAATACCGCCGAATTTGCAATTCGTGACGGGATCCCGTACGCGATCGACTTCACAAATCCAGCTCCTGATGCCGACCTGCACTCGGTCGGTCCAGAGAACTTCCAATGGATGATTGAAGCCATGGCGGAACTCTGCTCCAGTTATGCAAAAGGCAAGCAACAAGCCAATCGGGATATGAAGTGGTCTTCATTTCTTAATCCGAAACTCGTCGCAGCCAAATAAATAATCCTTGTCAACGGGCGGATCGTGTAGTTGCGATCCGCCCGTTGCATTTCTAGTCTAAGCAGCAAAACTGCGCGACTTATCTCTTTTGAAATTCCATTCCCACTAATGGAAACCAGTAGGTAGGCACCATCCCTCGTCCACGGAACCGCCAGATGCACGACCTCGAAAGAGAATCGATCGATTACTACAATGAACTGCTCGCCTCCTCGCCTGAGTTGCTTAAGCGCACGAAGGATGACATGTGGAAGCAGTTGAACGACGTCCAATTTATTTTTGGTGGTCGGATGCTGAGTCCTTATCTGCGTCCGCACTTCATAGCCAGAGAAGATTTCGACAGAGTCACTCAAGTCTGCGAAGAGATTTGGGGCGCTGTTCTCAAGGTCGGCGATCTTGCCATTGCCGATTCAAAACTGCAAGATTACCTTGGATTGACAGAAGACGAGCGCCGGTTGATTAAAACCGATCCGAAATTCAAGGGCGTTTCACGCCTGTCGCGCCTCGACTCCTTTCTCACCGACGACGCTCTCTCGTTTGTCGAGTTGAACGCGGAAACTCCAGCTGGTGTCGCATACGCTGACGTGGCTTCGGAAATTTTCTTGACTCTCGACGTCATGAAACAGTTTCAAAACAAATTCAAAATCTCTAGACTCGATGGTCTCAAACATCTGCTCAGAGTCCTGCTCTCCGCTCACGCAGAATTTTCCGGCAATGGAAAGAAACCTCAGATCGCTATTGTCGATTACAAGGGTTTACCGACCGCTCGAGAGTTCGAACTGATTCAAGATTACTTTGAGCGTCAGGGATATAAAACCATCATCGCCGATCCACGAGAGCTTGAATTCAGCAAAGGTCGGCTCTGCAAGGACGGTTTCGACATTGATCTCGTTTATAAACGAGTTCTCGTCAATGAATTTTTAGAGAAGAAAGACGAATGCAACAATCTGCTGCAAGCCTACGAAAGTCAGGCGATCTGCATGGTTAACTCGTTCCGAGGCAAACTCGTCCACAAGAAGCTACTGTTCGGACTGCTAACAGACGAGCAATTCTCCGACTTCTTCACACCAAGAGAACATGAGTTGATAACAAAGCATGTGCCATGGACACGTCGAGTCGAAGAACGCAACACCGAGCATTACGGCAAAAAAGTCGACTTGCTCAAATTTACCAGAGAATACCGAGACCAGCTCGTACTCAAACCAAACGATGATTACGGCGGCAGAGGTATTTATATTGGTTGGGAATCAAGTGAATCAGAATGGGATGCTGCGATCAGCATCGCTCTAGAAGGTGACTATCTCGTTCAAGAGCGTGTAAAAACCTCGAGGCAGGTGTTCCCTTATATCAAAGACGACGGCGACGTCGAGTTCATCGAACAACTGATTGACCTCGATCCGCTTCTCTATGATGGCAAAGTCGGCAGCGCGTTCACGCGATTGTCCGGCTCGGCCCTGGCCAACGTCACCGCTGGCGGTGGCATGGTGCCGGTATTTATTGTCGAAGGAAAAATTTAGGCCGGGAGGTCGCATTTAAAATGGACCAGAAGTTCACTATTGGAATTGAAGAAGAGTATCAAATCATCGATCCGGAAACTCGCGATCTGATCTCACGCGCACCCGAGCTTTACGAGCCCGCTAAAGAAGCGCTCGGCGAAAAAGCAAAACCGGAGATGCACCAGTGCATGATCGAAATCGGCACAGAAATATGCCACGACATTCAACAGGCGAAAAGAGATTTGTATTTCTGTCGCTCGACGATGGATCAATTGGCACGCGACAAAGATTTGCGCATTGTCGCCGCATCGACCCACCCATTCGGTCACTGGGCTGACCAGAAGATCTCAGAACATGAACGTTACGTGAAACTGGTCGAAGACATGCAAGTGCTGTCGCGCAGTTTGCTCATCTTCGGCATGCACGTTCACGTCGCTATGGAAGATCGAGAGATGGCAATTCACATCTCGAATGCCGCTCGTTATTTCCTTCCTCACTTACTTACACTCTCGACCAGCTCGCCGTTCTGGCGTGGTATCGACACCGGTTTAAAATCTTACCGCTGCGAAATTTTCAAAAAGTATCCGCGTACAGAATTGCCTGATTACTTCAGTTCTTACAGCGAGTACGAGAATTTTCTCAAGCTTTTGATCAAAACCAATTGCATCGATGACGGTAAGAAGATCTGGTGGGATCTGAGACTCCATCCGGTCTATCCAACCCTGGAATTCCGCATCTGCGACATTCCAACGAGAGCGGAAGATTCGATCGCAATCGCAGCATTGATTCAAGCGATTGTTGCCAAACTCTATAAACTGATCAAAAAGAACCTCGGATTCCGCCTCTATCGCCGCGCTTTGCTCCAAGAGAACAAATGGCGTGCGCTGCGTTACGGTATCGAAGGCAAGTTAATCGATTTTGGTAAGCAAGAAGAAGTGACCGCTAAAGAACTTATAGCTGAGCTCCTGGAGTTTGTCGACGACGTTGTTGATGAACTGGGAAGCAGACAGGAACTCGCTCACATCTATAAGATTTTGGAACGTGGTACCAGCGCTGAAAGTCAGCTCAAGGTTTATCGAGAAACCAACGATCTGAAGAAAGTAGTCGATCATTTGATCGATGAAACGATGATTGATTGCCATAATAACGCTTCATCACAACCGCTTGCAGCCACGCTCTAATCCGATGTGCAGAATCTCAGAACCTCGTCCGCGGTGTCCTAGTCAAAACCGCTGGTTTATCTATGGACGGGAGTTTCTTTCACTTTTCGCTTTAATGCTCTGCCTGGCAGTGCACTGCGCACCCGCGTGCGCTGAAGGTCTGGTTGGCACAGTCAGTGTAGAGGCGGAAGACAAAGGCGACTCAGTCAAGTTCAAAGACGGCGATCGCGAAACCCCTGTACTCCATGGGCAAACGGCAGAAATAGAACTACGACCGCCGACATGGATTCAGGGAAAAGTATTCAGCAATGACGACATGCTGATGTACTCCTTCTACACCGTTTATCCATTCAAGAAAGAGTGGAAATGGGAGATCCCGGCACGCAAGACGAAAATGAAATTGAAACCAAGGGTGGTGCGACATTGGAAGGGTTTCAAGCCCGAAGGTCAGTGCGAGGTTACCTGCATACCGATGGGCAAAGGCAAGTTTCGTTTTAAACACGAACGCCCAGACGGTCCCCATGGCTATATGGAACGAATCGGTTTCACAGCCAACGACTATCCCAAATATCGATTTTGGTTTGACGACGATAGTGGTGGCACGCCTTCGGAGGAGAACGAAACGGTGCCAGAATCAAAATCCGACGCGAAAAACAATTAGCAATTCCCATCCGTGAAGAAACCAGGAGATCAAGGCATGAGAAACTTAAAAGCGGCTCTGATGGCGCAATCGCTAATCGTGCTGTCAATCTGTTTTACCTGCCCAGCGCTGGCGCAACAACCAATCGGCACGCCCGAAACCGGGAGACCGCCAGCAACTGCTGAAGC
>CAZRMH010000132.1:11663-18728 GCA_964600935.1 uncultured Candidatus Obscuribacterales bacterium | reverse complement strand
CTAGCTGTACATTTCGCCGGTTACGACATTGCGGATTTGTCGAAGATGCCCCTCGTCGAACTT
Organism: uncultured Candidatus Obscuribacterales bacterium; assembly: GCA_964600935.1. Classification (GTDB taxonomy): domain Bacteria; phylum Cyanobacteriota; class Vampirovibrionia; order Obscuribacterales; family Obscuribacteraceae; genus JADYXR01. The sequence goes on along the minus strand of CAZRMH010000132.1, from coordinate 18,665 downwards.
TCTAAAATACTGACGAAAGCGCTCGAAAAAATGGCGAAGGAACCGACTCAAACATCATCGGTTGAGGTGGCACAACTCATAGCTGGGGATCTTCTGGCTAGAATCGAACTACTTTCGACATTGGGTCTAGATTACCTCGCGATGGATCGGTCAACACCGACACTGTCAGCAGGCGAGTTGCAGAGACTGAGACTGACGACTCAACTTCGGTCAGGATTGTTCGGAGTTGTTTACGTACTTGACGAACCATCTGCAGGCTTGCATCCAGCCGATTCCGAAGCATTGCTGAAAATGCTGAATCAACTCAAAGATTCCGGAAATTCTTTGTTCGTCGTCGAACACGAAATGGACATCGTCAAACAGGCGGACTGGATAATCGACATGGGACCGGATGCTGGCGATGGTGGTGGTGAGCTGCTTTACAGCGGACCGATTGAAGGTCTCAAAAATATTGAACGCTCGGTTACCAGAAAGCATTTATTTGAAAACAATGAGAATAGAAACACAGTCGACCGTCAAGTTCGAAAACCAGCAAGCTGGATGCAGCTCAACGGCGTCAATAGACATAATCTAAAAAATCTCGATGCTGAGTTTCCGCTTGGGACACTCACCGTAGTGACCGGGGTTTCCGGTTCCGGAAAATCAACACTGGTCAGCCAAATTTTAGTTGACGCACTCAATGCCAAACTTGGAGTCTTCGACGAAGATGTCGAGAAAGTTGACGATGCCGACCAGGAAGAAGAGGAAGAGTTTGATCTGGACATTGGGAATAACGAAGCCTCACTGATTGGCAGTGAGACCATTAAACGTTTAGTTTGTGTAGACCAAAAGCCAATCGGCCGAACGCCGCGCTCCAATCTCGCCACTTATACCGGACTCTTCGATCATATTAGAAAACGATTTGCCGCAACGGACGAAGCGAAGAAACGAGGTTTCAACGCCGGTCGATTCTCATTCAACGTTACTGGTGGTCGCTGCACCACATGCGATGGCGAAGGTTTTGTATCAGTCGAGTTACTCTTCCTTCCGAGCGTGTACACACCTTGTTCAGCCTGCAACGGAACGAGATACAACAGTGAAACCCTGGCCGTTTTGTACCGTGATTTAAACATCGCAGAAGTTTTAGACATGACTGTCGATGCTGCCAGCGAATTTTTCCATGAACTACCAGCGGTGGCACGAGCATTGAAAACGCTTAAAGAGGTTGGTTTAGGTTACATAAAACTTGGTCAACCGGCAACCGAACTCTCCGGCGGTGAAGCGCAGCGCATCAAGCTTGCGACTGAACTTCAACGCGTTCAATCAGGAAGCACTCTGTACGTTCTCGACGAACCAACAACCGGACTGCACCCATCCGATGTAGAAAAGCTCACGACAATGTTGCACGCATTAGTCGACTCGGGGAATACCGTCATCGTCGTCGAACACGATATGGATGTAATTGCGAGAGCCGACTGGGTGATTGACCTGGGACCAGGAGCTGGCAACGACGGCGGACGCATTGTCGCCAGTGGCGTACCAACGGATGTAGCAAAGACACCCGCGAGCCGAACCGCTAAATATTTAAGTCAAAGACTGTCAATCGCTGCGAAATAATCAAAAACGCATATTTCCTTAATCCCGTCTTAACCAGTGCGTAAGACAATATTGCTCGTGGATAGATCAACCGAATACCAATGAAGAGGCTATGCGCCTCGAGGTTTTATGACATCTGTGATTCCACTGAAGCTCGTTAATCAGTACCCACCGCCTGCAGTTCTTCCGCGACCAAAACTTCCGATCTTTTCAAACCCAGTTCGCTCGAATTACGAAGATATTGTCGACCTCCTGAATAACGACGTCGATGAAGTTAATCGCGAAGTGTCGAGACTGCGATTCGAGAATAAACGTCTCGAAGACGAGCTCGACAGTGCTCGAATGCATCCGATGTTCGATCCGTCATTCGATCGGGTAAACGTGGACCATGCGTTATGGTTACGGCAACAAACTGAATTACACCGTTTGAACGAATACAAAACTCGCTACTACGTTGTGGTGGGAATTCTCGCACTGGTAACACTGAAAGTGATTCTCTCGCTACTTCCGTTGCGATTATTTTTCCATTTCTAATAAAGAAAAGATGCTCAAAAAGTAGCGGCTCTAGTGAGACCGCTACTCTTTTGTTAGCCCCGCAGCGCTACCATGTTGCCGGATTCGTAACGCTTTAAACCGTGGTTGAAAACAAAGACAGCCACAGCCACCACCGCTAGTGCACCTCCCAAACTATATGCCGCGTGCAAGAGCGACATCTTTTGAAGTGCTTCGACTGGGAATCCACTGATGAAAGCTGCTGGTATCAAAGTAAACAGCAACAACTTTACTTTGCCATCGAATAGATCGGTCGGGTATGTACTGAACGCGATAAGTGCATTACGCCAGCTTTCGCTCAAGCTTTCACCGTTCCCGACGTAGAAACTAACGCTTCCAGTTAGGACGCTGAAACCAAGAAACAATAACGCGACGCTGAAGGTTAGCGCGGTGAACAAAACCATGTGCGGTAAATCCGGTCGAACGACGAGCAAATACACAACATAACCGAATACCGCATCACCGAACGAACTAGCACTCATCCGACCCAGAACTATGTGCGGAAGGAGAGCGCGAGGATATAACAACCAGGTGTCCAGTTCGCCATTGGTTATTATACGGGCAAGCGAGAGCGAGTTTCCGAACAAGCAGTGCCCGATTCCAAAACCTGCCGCTGTCACCGCCCATAGTGTCGCTACGTCTTCAGCATGCCAACCGCGAACGATTGGAAAGCGGTCGAAAAGCATCACGAAATAGGCGAGCCAAAAGCAATCGTTTATAAACATTGCCACAGATTGTGAGATAAACGCAGTTCGATATTCAAGCTGCGATTTCACATTGAAACGCAGATAGGCAGAGGCCAAATGCAAATAGTTTGATAGTTTATTCATCATTTAACCTCCGTTTAATGCGATGCGATTGAGCGCCTTTTTGAATACAACCGTGACCGCTAATCCAAAGATAGCGATCCAGACTACTTGGTTGACGAGCACCATCCCCAGTACCGAAACATCGGGGTGGACGAACAATCGAGCTGGGCCGTTGACGATATACGCAAAAGGTAGTGAACGCAAAACAACTTGGAAATTGTCCGGAAACAACTCAAGCGGCATTAGCATTCCGCCAGCTATCATAGTCAATCTCGAATAGATAAGCGCCAGACCGGTTGTGTCTTCAAACCAGAAAGCACCGAGCCCGACCAAAAAGTATCCAAGGAAGTCGAGCACAAATACAAACGGTAGAACAACGGTCGCGAAGAGAAGACCAGTTGCAAAATTCTCAGGAACACCAGCATATAGAAAAGCAATTGTGAATGCGGCTAATGCGGTGATGAAAAATCTGACAACCTGCTCTCCGAAGTTCGAAGCTAGCCGGTAGAACGGATATGACAGAGGTCTTACCAGTTGAACAGCGATACTGCCGGTTCTTACGTCTTCATCAACGAGTGGTGTCACTCGCGGTGCTGACATCATGATGCTCTCTGCAAATGCGAGATACCAGATGATTTCGTTTAGAGTATATCCAGCGAAATTATTGGTGCCTGCATTCGCGAAAGTGGTCTTCCAGAGACACATGAAGATGTACAGGATGATCGTGAGAAAAAACATTCTGCTGCCAACTTCGCCCACATAGGCGAGGTTAGACTTAGCAGCGATCCATGAGATCGCCCAGTATTTTTTTAAAAAGCTCATTAGCGTAGAGCCTCCATTTTTACGTCATCGAGACTGTCATCATGCTCAAGCCCATATATGTGAGCCAGTGCATCTTCGAGACTCATTCCTGCAAATTCCTTACGGTTTCTGAGATTATCCACAGTGTCATCAAGAACGAGACGCCCGTGATTTATAATGATCACACGCTCTGCAACGCTTTCGATGTCGCCAGTATCGTGACTGGTCAAAAACACCGTAAGCCCTTCATTGCGGTTCCATTCACGGATCAATTCGCGCAGTTGATGACGCGCATTGATATCCAATCCGATCGTTGGTTCGTCGAGCATGAGAAGACTTGGTTTGTGCAAAAGACTTGCGGCAACTTCGGCTCTCATTCTTTGTCCAAGAGACAATTTTCTGACGGGAACATCAAGTAACGGTCCCAGTTCGAATCGCTCGACAAGCTCGTTTCGGCGCTTTTTATAATCGCCGGGTTTAAGATTGTAGATCTTTGCAAGCAGGTCGAACGTGTCGCCTGCAGGCAAGTGATACCACAATTGCGATCTTTGACCGAACACTGCACCAATGTGAAATGCCATACGCGATCGATCTTTCCACGGAGTGAAACCAAGAACGCGTGCACTTCCGCTGGTTGGTGTAAGGATACCGGTCAACATTCGAATGGTCGTTGACTTACCGGCACCATTAGGTCCGACGAACGCCAGCGCTTGACCTGCAGGAACGGAAAAACTAACAGAGTCAACCGAAACCACTTCAGATTTTTCGCGAGCAAAAAACCCGCGTCGCTTGTGCACTTCGTACACCTTTCGCAAATTGTCTACTTCGACTGCCAGTTTCATAACATCACCATTGTTTATTTGAACAAAAAAAATGAGCTCCTTTTAGGAAGCTCACACGATACGCATACAATGTAGGAAATTTATTTCCTCATGCAAATACGAATACGTGCGGCTTCCGTCCGCGCGGGTACTGCGCGTAGCGAAATTGCCTGTTCATACATATGTGTGCACGTAATCATCATCGTTCTTCGTCTCGTGAATAACTATCTTTCCATTATGATGGTTGAGAGTTTTGAGTCAACTGATCTTTAAGTAATGCATCACGACCGTTCCAAAACGACCGACAAAAGGCGGATAAAATCGCAATCCACGCTACCTTCAAAATCGGACAACGACAAACTAAAGTTTCTGAATGCGAGTGTGAAACCAAACTCTAAAGTACGATCTTCATTTTTTATGCAAATTGAACTCACTATCAGGCAACGAAGCGACATTGAATTGTCCTGTCAAACAGAGCGTATCCGTGTTGTTTAGCTTGACTGGCTGTGGACTCATCGCTTTCTCTAATGGAACCAGTACACTTCGAAGAGCAGCGTAATTTGCGGTTAAAACAACCATGTCCGGATGCTCGGCAGCCAAATGCTTCGACTTGGTTTTGACCGCCTGAAGGTAATAGGCATCGGCATCTTCAAGTCTTCCCCAACCGTGATACATCAATGCGATGTTATGCAAAATAGTTCCGGTATCAATATGTTCAGAGCCAAGACATCTCTTGTACATCGCGAGCAATCGACACATAAACGGTTCGCTCAACGCATATAGTTTCTTACGAAAAAGAATTCCAGTGAGCAGCTCGAGCGACATCCCTTGTCGTCTATCGTCAGGTGGAAAAGACTCGGACATTGCCAGCGCACGCAGTCCGTTCGCCTGCGCATCATCGAGTTTTCCCTCAACCATCTGCGCTTGCGTCTTCGCCATTAGTTCTTGCCACAATTTACTCATTTTTCCGCCTGGGATAACCAGTAGAGTACTTACTTGAAGATAATGCCCGTCCTCGAGGTTTTGAAAACGATTAAAAGCAAATCGGTTTTAAAGCAGACAAAATCCATCACTTATACGCTTCTACCATCTCTCGCATGCGCGGATGATCGCCGTCAATTGTTTCAACCCACGATTCAAAATCCGGCACAGGTTCTCCAACGCGAAACAAAAAATAGTAAGCGCTCAATTCCCCCAGAAACGAAAATCGTTTTTTCAGGTCTTTACTGAGTTCTTCATAGCTGGATTTAGAACGCAAATATTTTTGGAAACCATTGTGCTCTCTGTCCAGCTCGATAATCACCCTTGCATTCTTGATGGTTCCTACAATTTTTTTCTTGCTGTGCATCACCCCTGGTAGCGTCATCAGCCGCTCAATGTCTTGTTCATCGAATGTCGCCACCTTCTCTATGTTCCAATTCTCGAATGCCTGCCCATACGATTTCCAATTATTTTCGATCTGCGCCCAGCTCACACCGGCCTGGAAAACAGCCTGAGTAATAACTTCGAGATAATCTCCGAGTTTGGTTGGTTCGATTTTTTTAGGAATTGCCATCGGTTTTCTCATGTTGCGATAAACAGAAGATAGCATAGAATGATAGAAGCACAATGCGGCAGAAATGACACTCTACGACAGTAAAATTCAAGAATTGATCGAACGCAAGGACGAGTTGCTCGTGCCTTATCGCGATTCAATTATGCCGGATTTCAATGATCTGGCTGAGATAGACTGGGAAGCGCTGCAGTCCGCTGTCACAGATATCTATAACGCTAATGATCTGCCCCCGCCGCGCTTTATTCGAGTTGAAAGTCCATGGCAAGCCGCAGTTTCAGTCACTTTGCTCGAATTGATTAAGTGCGGCGACGAAGAATGGCGTTCACAATTGGACCAGATTTTCAAAGGAACGCTCTGGCATAGAGCCTTTGAAATTTTAAAAACTCATGTCGGCAAAAAAGAACATGGTATCACCAGTGATGGCGCCCGCACCGTATGGCTGCCGCAAAATGTCGGTAGTGCGAAAACCAACCATGTCAGTTATGTTCTGCGCTGTGACAAAATTTTACGAGACTCTATCGATAGCGGACAGTTTGCCACTCTGCGTTCGATCTTGCATAAACGAATTGAGGTGCTTCCACCGAATACCCCGACGCCGGAAGCAATTCGTCTGATGCGGATGATGCGCCCGGAACGACAACTTACAGTCTACATGTACTCCCTTTCTGAAAACTCCAGAAGAATGATTGTGGCAGCGCAGCCAATGGGAGCAGCGCACCATCCCGTGCTAGAACCATCACTAGAACGAGATATTGCATCATTCGATCGATCTTTGAGAGAAGGGACTCTAGAAGCGGAGCTTATTGACCTTTTTCCTGATGAAATTACACTTGAATTACCAAAAAAACTTCGACTTAGTGCGCAAAACAGTCACCTGACTTACCATGAG
>CAZRMH010000132.1:0-11653 GCA_964600935.1 uncultured Candidatus Obscuribacterales bacterium | reverse complement strand
TTTAGCAGCTCATTTTGCGAAGGTTTTTTGCCAATGCATCATGGGCATTCAGTGGAAGTTTCCACGCGAAGAGTGGCTAGCACTGAATACTTTTCCTGTGGATTTTCTCGATAAAAATTTCTACGACGAGTCCCTAACTCGTCTGCTAAAGGCTTGGCCAGTACTTCTGAAAAATAATGTTCCGCACGTTTTTTTAAACAATATATGTTTCTTGATCGACAAACCAGTTCACTCAAAACTAGACATTGATGGTCGACTACATTGCGAAACCGGTTCCGCGGTCGAATACAAAGACGGGTTTAAACTCTACTCCTGGCACAGTGTCACGGTTCCGCCCAACGTCGTACTTGAGCCTGAGAGCATTTCTGTAGAATCAATAGAACAAGAATCAAATACAGAAGTACGAAGAGTAATGATTGAGCGGTATGGTGACGCGCGCTACTTAGAAGACTCCGGTGCTAAGTTAGAGCAGGAAGATCGATATGGGCAACTCTATCGCAAAGCTCTACCGGGCGAAGATTTCGTTGTCGTAAAAGTGAAAAATTCAACACCAGAAGCTGACGGAAGTTTCCACTTTTACTACATAAGAGTACCACCAACCATGACCAGTGCTCACGAAGCGGTGGCATGGACATTTAATCTGTCTGTGGAAGAATACAATCCCGACATCGAAACGTAGGGTAATCCCTGGCAGATTACTAGGGCAGCGCTCATGGCTGAGAGCATGCCGTGCGAACTATGCTGGACCTACTAACCCATATTGACGTAGGTACAAAGCGATGGCGCCGGAAAAACATGACCTAGCCGCAACTCGTGAACGGTTGGAATTACTGCTCGAGAGCGATGAGCATAACTTAAAGGCATCAAACCCAGAGCAGCTCGCCAGGTCTACACAGCGAGCCTTTATTGCAGGGGCGGCGTTCTCTGGCTTGGTTGCCAGCAGCATTTTCCTGACCTCTTATATTGATAGTAAATTACACGACGAAACTTCGGCAAAGCCGGACGCTTCCTCTGTCTTATCGAAAGTAGCATCAGTTCAAACCATCCCCATTCTAAACGGTGCACCAAACACTGAGCCTCGGGAAATCAGCATTTCAGGAGCAGGCGGCAGCGGCATTCCAAACATCGGCATGCCTGGAACTCAAACATTGCTCAATAGCCGAGAGCGCGTAACAAACCTATCTACAGTCGAAACCCGACGACAAGGCTTTGCTGCACTGCCTGCGGTGCCTGAAAATTCATCGAGCGCCATCAGCGACCAGCAAGTCAAACGGGCGTTGGTGCCAGTTGCAGGCTTGAGCACCTCACGTTCAGTCATTACCGGAGTAGTGGATCCACTGACCATGACGGCATCCTACTATTGGACATTTACGCTCAAAAATCAAACCAATTCTTCGCAAGAAGCGCAGATGAATATCGCTCTACCAAACGGCGCTGTCGTTTCGCGTGCCACGCTCTGGATTAATGGAAGAGCAGAGGAAGCAGCATTCAATTCAACCAGTCAGGTTCAAAACGCATACGACTGGATCGTCTCGAGAAACAGAGATCCACTTTTGATAACGCAAACCGAAGACGGTAAGGTAAATCTCAAGGCATCACCGGTGATGCCAAACAAAGAGATGAAGATTCGAATTGGTATCACCACACCGATGGAGATGACAGCTGACGGACACAGCCAGATGACGCTGCCACATATCATTGATGCTAATCTCAACGTTTATTGCAATCAAAACATTCATATCACAGCTGAGGTTCCGCTCACATCTAGTGACTCGCGAATGACCTCCCCAAGCCAAAAGAAAGGTTTTTTGCTACGCGGCAACGTCAATGCCGGAGACCTGAAAGCATTGCAGATTACAGCGCAAAGAGATCCGAGCATCACGAGATTCGCGACCAGAGCCACACACTCGAACCCGCCAGGCTACATTATTGCAGAGTTGCAAAAAGACAATCAGGGCTTGAGCAAACTCAATTTGACAAAGTCTATGTCAAAACCAGACTGCACGATTTTGAACGATGACCACGCTGCTTTTCGACTTTCATATCTCTGGGTCAAGAAAGAGATAGAACGTTTGGTCGAACGTCAGGAGCAGGGACAAGCCGAACAATTAGCCACAGTCTATCGAGTAGTGTCGCCGGTTTCCGGAGCCGTCGTCTTGGAACGCCAGAGTGACTATAACTACAATGGTCTCGATCGAAACATGTACAAAGCGCTGGCCTACGAAGCGCAAAAGTCGCAGGACGAGGTCGCGAACCGCCCAATGAGCGGCTTTGCAGAGGCGGAATCGTCGATTTCGCAACGAGCAAGTTTTGATTTACAACGAATCGCGCCCAAGGCAGCAGCGCCGCAACGGACGTTGGCTGCTCGGTTGAATCCGGCCGACAAAACGCCGAGTCGGGGCCGCAACCTTGAGGCCTCTATCAGCGCGCCACAAACAAGAACGAAACAAAAAGCTGAGCACAAACGTGAGTCAATTCAAAGAGAAATGTTTGCAAATAAGCGGGCAACGCAAACTGTTCCGATGGAAGAGAAGACCGGTCGTAAACAATCTGCCCAGCCACAAACAAAGGTAGCAATGGCGTTCACCGGATCTAGTACTACGCCAGTCGAAACAGCAAATTTCAATTCTACCGAGATGCAATCGAATAGCGGTGTTAAGAAGGTCATGCGTTTGGCTGGACCGATCGGTTCAAAGTTCCACACGAACGCGAATAATCTCGACACTCTGTTTTTGTCTGATCCACTATCAACGTCCGCCCTGTTCACGCTTTTAGCATTGACCTTCGCGGGTGGCTTCATTCTCTATGCGCTTGCCGCACAGCGTTTCTACCGACGCCAGCCGGGAGCACTGCAGTTGGCCGCTGGCGGCGCAATCTGGGTCACAATCGCAGCTATAGTCCCGTTATTCAGCCAAGTGTTCAGCGTTCTTCTAGCGATAGCATTAATCGCCAGACTAGGATGGAAGGCGATACATCGCGAAGCCGATTAATGAACTGGGACCTTAAACTACTCGGCCGTCACTGATGTGCAAACTTGCTTGGTAATCGCCTTCAACGTCGTGAAGACCCCCTTGCCATCAAGCGCACAGGCTTCGAACGATGGCACTTTTCGAGGATTTAAGTCGGCTTCAAGAACATCAATTGGTAAGATGTTGCTCAAATCGCGCTTGTTGTACTGGATTACGAGCGGAATTTCGTCATGCCGACGTTTGTGAATGGCAATATTTTGATTCATATCGTTCATCGATTCGATATTCTCTTCTCGTTTGAAAACGTTTGAATCTGCAACGAAAACAATTCCATCGACGCCTTGAAGAAGCAGTTTCCGACTCATTCCGTACTCTTGCTGACCAGGCACTGTATACAGTGCAAACTTCATTTGCATGCCTTGCACGCGACCAAGATCAAGACCCATAAAGTCGAAGTACAACGTACGTTCGGACTCCGTTGCCATCATTACTAGATCGCTCCGGTTCGACGGACTGACTTGACTGTGGATAAACTTGAGATTAGTGGTTTTTCCACCCAGACCAGTGCCATAGTAGACAATTTTGAATTGAATTTGCTTGGTATGAAAATTAACAAGGGGCATAATTTGTCGCCAATGAGAAAGCGTTGTTTTCAACACGCAGATTTATAAACTGTATGTCCAAAAACGATCATACCCACGTTGAAACATGATCACCCAGAGGATTAAGAGATTACGAGCACGACGATACGAAATTTCTGGCTTAACCCCAGAATTCCGAGGTTAAAACTCAGGTCGGCTCAAAAGCCCCATCAACTTAGAATAACCGAGGTTAACGCAAAATACGTTCTGGGCGCGCTGGAACGTCAAACGCTTGCATGCGAAAGGGCTTGAACAGGTGGTCCATGTTATGATTGATGCGTATGGCAGTCAAGCTCTTAATTCTAGAACCAGTGGGCATTAGGAGCATTGCGGCGGGCGATTCAACTCAATGCACGAAAGTCAAGAAGCTACGATAGCGCCAGAAACGCTTCCAAGTCCGGTCAACGCAAGGTCTGCCAAAGCTTTCAGTAAAAAGACATGGCTTATAATACTTCTCGTTGTAATTTCACCACCCCTGGCGATGTTTCTTATATACCAGGAAGTGGAGAGTCATAAGGACGGTATTTACGGCAGCGTCGCCGCAGTACCGCAAATGCCCGCTGCAATCGTTTTTGGCGCAGGAATAAATTCGTTGGAATTTCACGACAGAATCGCCACTGCCGTATCACTATACAAAGAAGGTAAGGTCAGCAAGCTGCTGATGACAGGCGACAATCGCTATGTCAATTACAATGAACCGATCGCGATGAAAAAAGCGGCGGTCTCACTCGGCGTTCCGGAAAAAGACATTACTTGTGACTTTGCCGGTTTCCGCACATACGACAGCCTGTACCGCGCCCGCGACATCTTTGGCGTAAAGCAGGCGGTACTGGTGTCACAACGGTATCACTTACCTCGTGCAATATTCCTGGCACAAAATCTCGGACTGCAAGTTGTCGGGGTCGATGCTGCAATCCGCTCATATGGTGCCTGGCAATCGTGGTATGACGTTCGCGAGGTGGCCGCATCCGAAGCAGCTTGGTTTGACGTGGTCACACGACGTAAACCAAAATTTCTTGGCAAAAAAGAACCACTGTTCCCAGAATCAGTTCCTACAAACCTGCATAGATAGCTGCTCTCAAGTTGAGCAATTTAGGTTGGGAACAGCATAATTGAAGGCGTTTTGTCTTTCGCCATCTCTTTGGCCTGTTGAGCCGCGGCTACCAGCACTCCAGGATGATTACACGTAGCTGGAATGGTGGCGAACCCGACCGCTGCTACCGTCGAGTTTGGTGGCAAGTTGGCCGTCAGCGGAGAGGAGGAGAGCGCGTGGTGTAGAGCTTTTCCGAATTTGTTCGCGGCAGCCTTATCGCCGCCTTCCAACAAAACGGCAAACTCGTTTCCAGAAATATACGCCGCCATATCGAGTGGCGAACAAACAGATGTAATCCGCTGTGCGACAACTGGAAGAAGTTCAGCCGGCAATGCAACAACTTGGTTGTTGTGAATAATTACCACTTCACAGATTACAAATGTCAAACCGGCTTGAGTTTTCTCGAAACGGCTGAACTCTCTGAACAGGAAGAACAACAACGAATCAAACGCCATCAATCCGGTGCGCGGATCGAGCAATCTGGAATATGCACCTTTGACTAAATTTGGATCGAAATTCACTGCTGGCGGCAAAGGCATTGGAGGCGGCGGTGGCTCCGGTGGCAGCCGCATTGAATTGGCACTACCCGTGGTGGCGGGGACAGTATTAGGATCAGGAGCTGCGCCAAACAGTCCGCTCATATCAAACTGAACTTTCCGTTCATCTCCTCTTTTGTCGCTGCCCTGATAGACAGGGTCTACAGCTGGAATTTCCGGTGGCGGTTCCGCCGGTTGCACAGATTGCTGCAGATCCATCTGCCCTTGAGCGGTATTGCCGACAGACGCGTTGAACTCGGCACTGTTAAACCCTGAAAGTTTCGGTGGCATCAAAATTTTGGAGGATGGTTGAGCAGAGTCCGCAGCGGGCTGGAAAGCGACCTGTCTTCCCGAGAGCCCCTGTTCAGACTTTACAGCGAAACCTTGCTGCGGAATTGATGACGGTTGCCCAGCGGATTGGGGCTGTTGCCCTTGCGGATTCCAAGCAGGAATACCACCGCCCCCCTGGGAGACAGCAGGATCACCTGGAGTGTTAGGTTCCCAGGCCGGCATACTTTGCGAATTCTACATTACGACAAAGCCTCGTTGAGGAATAGATCCGCTTGGTGGCTGCAGCGGTTGTGGAGCCGAACCGAACCCCATAGATGCAGGTGGAACGCTCGGGAATTGCTCGTAATTCTGTCCGGACTGATCGTAGCCTTGCTGGTCGTAGCCCTGCTCTTCGTATGACCCCTCATCCATCGTGTACGATGGCGCAGGTCCCTGATAGGCTGGCACCTCGTTCTGGCGTTGGTCCTCAGACTGATTCTTCTCGTACGAAGACTCTGTCTTGATTTTATTTTGAATCATCAAGACTTCAGCGCTATCCCGCGTCCAGATAATCTTTCCGGAAGCACCTTCTCCTCGTTGGAATGTCCAGCGGGGCGCGGCGTTTCCTTGATGCATGACCTTAATGTAAAAGAGAATGCGATTGTTCTCAAACGGAAGCTCAATTGGCTTGCCGTGCCTTTTTGACTCGGCAAGCGCGTACCGAAGGTCTTCCGTCGTCGGTATCGAACTCATTTTAGAGAGTCGAACCGCCTTCGGCGCCCCCTGGCTAAATGAACCATGCAGCGGCATCGTAATGAACTCCGTAAAAATGCTGAGACAATTGACAAGCGAATGTGAAGCGAAACTCACACCACTTCTGTATACCCTCGCTTGAAGGTGAGTATCGTGATTTTAGCATCAACATCCGAACACTACCAAAATGCCCCTTTTTTAGGGAAAATAATCGGGAATGTCGATTAACAATTCAGTTTATTTAGTGCCGACCGTCAGATAGCCCCAACCCATTTTGGGGTATCCCCTCTGAAGTCGAGACAACTCTTGTACATTCTCGACGGTCTCACGCTGTTCTAGGCCATGCCGCATGTTCTTGCACAGGAGCATCCATAGCACTCTCACCGGCGCTTACAATTTGGCAGAAGAAGCTCAGCAATTTCATCTGTTTCAACGACGTGCAAGGTGTATTTATGAGCTCTGGGCTACCGACGACAAAAGCCAACGTTTTGGCTCTCGAAATAGCTACGTTGAGCCGACTTCGACTGAACAAGAAGTCTAATCCTCGCGACGAACTGCTACCTTCGCTTGCACACATGGATAGTATTACAATTGGTGCTTCCTGTCCTTGAAATTTATCAACGGAAGCGACACAGGCACCGGGAATCCGCGCAGCGATCTTTCGTACTTGCATGTTATAAGGAGTGACAATCAAAATGTCGCTCATTGTGATCACATTAATCGAGCCCGTCTTATCCGAGACACAACATCTTAGAAGAAGGCTAACGAGATTTTCGATCGCCTGAACCTCCTGATCACTAGCCTGCGTGTTTCCGCTATGAGACACAGGAACCCAAACAATGCCGGCACGTTTACTAAACGTCGTCGACAATTGCCCTGGTGAAACAAGAATTTGCTTATCGTTTTCGGGATGCGAATTAAGTCGTGAATCGTACACCGCATGTGATATCACTTCGCAAATATCGGAATGCATTCTTCTCGTGGTACCTAAAAAGATACCCATGTTATCGGGAATCGTAGAACGGTCTTCGAGCAAATACTCAAGACAAGATTGTCCGCATTCACCCGGGTGACTCCCCTGGATTGGTTGCTCAAGTTGCATCTGGTCGCCAAGCAAAACTAGATTGGTACTGCTCGGACTCATTGCGGCCACGTTCGCTAAACTGACCTGCCCAGCTTCGTCTATGAAAAGGTAATCCACCAGCCCGACAGCATCCTCACTGCTAAATAACCAAGCAGTTCCGGCGATCAGATTAAAGGAGTCGAGTGCGGAGTTAGTGAACAGGCTATTAGAGCCTCGTATCTGCTTGACGCTGGGAATCGGCTTCATTTGAACAGTAACATCGTTGGGCCCCACCTTCGCACCCTGAACGGGTACGCCCTCCTCGGAGGCAACCTCGACAACTTTTCGAAGAAGATTGTCAATCGCTTTATGCGAGTTGGAAGTGATACCAACTTTCTTGCCCTGACGCAGCAACTCAACAATCGAGTGACTAGCCGTGTAAGTTTTTCCAGTCCCGGGTGGTCCTTGAATAGAGAGGCAAGTGCTCTGCATTCGGAGAATTGCGCTGGCGATATCTTGAACATCTGCCGAATCTGCGACTACACTTCCAGCGAATCGTCCTTTCAACTGCGGTTCATTGCGGAATAGCAGATCGTGTAATGCTGGTGGCAACACCTTCTTCTCGGCCCACCTTTTGCATACGCGAAAGATTGAATCCGTGATTGGCTTTGCGTCAACATAATCATTGGCCATCAGCGAAATTTCATCAGGTGGTGCAGGCTTCGAAGGCCCCATTACGATTACGACACGTCCACTCTTTCTATCCAGCTCATGAATTTTAGTCGCAGACAAATCGTGAACAAATAAGCACGATTTTCCATTTTCTAACTTCGTATCCTGATCTGGATCGAAAGTATATTCGTATCCGAGCGATTTCTTAACTTTGACTGGCGGCAAGCGATTCCAAGTCAGTCCAGCTAGGCAATCCAGGTCCTCAAATAATTCCTCGTCTGACATCTTTTGCCGATCAAAAATCCGCCACCACATCGGCTTATCCTCACGCCTGTGAAATTCAAGAAGACCAGCGAGCAAAACTTGAACCCGCTTTACTTCAGGGTCAGAAATAGCTTCGGCTTCTTCTAAGAGCTCTTTCGCTAAGACTCCAGCAGCGGTAAGTTCTTTGTCCAAAACTGGCGCTTCGGAAATTTTGCCACTATATACGATACCATTTTCTGCTTGCCGAGAACGAAGCCAAACAGCCAACTGAATCGTTGAAACACAATCTTCTTCGTTATAATCACGAATCTCTTTGAGGATTTTCGACGATCTCCAATCATCCCCATCCGGCGATTCAAGCCAGTTCTCATAAGAAACCACGGAGTCGGTAGCTTTTGAAACGGCACCGCTTCTTTTCTCACGATACAGGTGCTCGACATACTTAATCGAATATGAGGGCTCCCCAACACGAATTCCTTGACGAACGACTTGAAAGAGATCGACAAAAACTTCACCGCGAAGTAAATTGTCGATCTCCTCCACTCGTGTGGCGTGACGACCGGCTAGTCGCCTTAAAGCTGATACTTCATAAGCCGCGTAATGATAAACATGCATACCAGGATCTTGCATCCAGCGAGCATATATCCAGTCCACAAATTCTTCGAAAGCTTTCTTTTCTTCATCCCTGTTGTGAGCCCACCAGTCTTGGAAGACAATCTGCTCGTCGCTCTCGTAAACGACACCAAACAGATACTCCAAACCACCCTCAGTGAGCGGATAACCTTCCATATCGAAATAAACATCCAGGGACGATTGAGGAGGAAGGAGTGCAAGTCCTCTACCAGCGGTTGGGGGAAGAACCTCAAAAATGGTAGTTCCTTCTTCTCTCGAACGAATCTGCAACTTTGCCTGGTGGCACAAAGTCGAAAACGTGTCCGAGCGCATTTTGGGAATTGATTTTAACGACGTCTGAGCAAGCGCCGTCATCGTCTCGATTCCGCATTCAACTAGGCGGTCAATTTGACTCTGCCTGATGTTAGCGATTCGTGAAAGGTGGTCGCAGTCTTCCAAAAATCTTTCCGAAACAGTTTTCCAACGGCTATAGGTACCAGCAATCCAGTCTTGCGGTGGATTGTTTTTCGAAAAACGTCTTTGAAAGTTGAGGAATTCGCTTTTGAGTTGGCGATATCGATATAGGTATTCCATAGTACGAAATTCTTTTTGCGTGAGATCGCCAAGCACAACTCTAACTGTCCCTGGCAATCGCCCTTGAATGGTCTCAAGCATTTCTGCATAACAGCAGAGCTGAACGATGAAATAAGGCTTGGCCTTCTTCGAGAGTTTTGTATCCCAAACTTCGTAGTGGAAATCTCCCAACTCAGACCGGCCTGCAACTTTAACAAGGAAGTCAGAGAGCCCTGCGAAATCGCCGGCTCTAAGAAGTCCCTGGTAGATGACTTCTCGGCCGTTCCGCATAGCTGCAAGTGTGTCCCGTTCAGCAGATTCGCTCTTACAATCAATTTCCGCAATGTCGTATCCCTCATTCTTTAACTGTTCCAAAAAAGCCAGTTCGTGTGCGTTAGCGTGCTTACCAATAATTTCAAGGCTTGCATCCGTTTCATCCGGTTGAACCTCATTTGGGAACTCAAGATAGCGCCGCTCCATCCAAGAATCGAATCTCGAATCCATGAACGTTATCAAGTCCGACGGTGCGAATATAAGTTGATTTCCCAACGACTTGCGCATGATTTCTTCTTCTTCTTCTTCTTCTTCTACTCACACAGTAGTCCGGCTTACAGTTACCAGGTTACGAAATCAAGGTGCGAAATATCCGCAGTCTGGATACGGAAACATTAAAACTGTATTGACTGCTGATGCGATGACCCTCAAGCAGTGTAGTTTTAGTAAACGATGAGCACAAAACTTGAACGAGTCCTAGCAATTGACGCCGAAATCTGTCGCGGCGGGTATCCCAGCTTGCAAGATTTGTACCAAAAATTCGAAGTTTCAGAGCGCACACTGCACGAAGACTTGCGCTATTTGAAGGATCGGCTGGCCAGAGAAATTGTCTTCGACAAAGCTAGAGGCGGCTATTACAACAGCAAGCCGGATAAGCGCCTTCCATCATTCGAACTGTCCAGCGGTGAAGTTTTTGCACTGACGCTTGGCAAGGAGATGCTATCCATATATACCGGAACATCCTTTGAGGCTACCTTGCGTTCCGCATTGGAAAAAATCTCTGAGCGCTTGCCAGACAAGGTACATGTAGATCCGGAGGAAATGAAATCGGTCATTCGGTTTCGAGCAAGTGCAATTGTCCCGCTCAGCGCAAAGCTATTTGGCGACATGAACAAAGCTTGCGATCTACAACAACAGATCGAGATGACCTATTTCGCGGCCAGTAAGGGCGAAACAACCTCGCGCATTATTGATCCACAGTGCGTCCTGCACGATCGCGGCACCTGGTACGTAGTTGCATATTGCAACTCTCGCAAAGCCCTGCGCATGTTCGCGCTTCATCGAATTCAAGACTATAAAATTCTCGAAACCAGTTTTGAACCGATGACAAAAGAAGAACTGACAGAGTGGATTGATGAAGCTTTTCAACTTGAGCACGGTGAACGAACCTACAACGTTGTAATTAAGTTTGCGGCTCACTCAGCCAGATATATTCGCGAACGAAGTTGGCATCCGCAGCAGGTCCTCGAGGACTTTGAGGATGGTAGCTGTAAGTTTTCATTTCCTGCGTCGAGCCTCGACGAAGTGGTGCGTTGGCTTGCGCCTTACGGTCCAGACGCTATCGTCATGGAACCGCCGGAGCTAAAGAGCTTAGTTATTGATGCGGCACAGCAAACACTCAAGCATTACACCTAACGCGTCCTATATATTGAAGTGAAAGCAGGTGCGTTGCTTTCGACTTTGTCATATCCCTCGAACACATTTAATAAACCAATACTTTTCGGGTGCAGATATTTCGCACCCTAGTTTTGTAAGCTCGTTTATACAAAGTCAAATGACTCTACTGCAAACCTGCCTAAACTGCTGCCACCACAAACAAACTAGAAGAGAAGGATTGGGACCATGTTTCTAACGCCTGAACAACTGCAAATAATCGAGGCTGCGCTCGAATTCTCATGCAGTGCATTGTCGAACGAGTTCGAGGAAAACAAACACAGCCGAGAGGCTGAAGAAGTTCAGAGATCTGTCGTGGTGTACGGCAGACTCCGGCGATACAACAAGCTTCTCAATGAAATTCGAAGCAGCTTGCCACCTGTTCAAGAAGTACGTGAGAACAACGTATTGGTTCTCGCTGGAAGAGGGAGGTAAGACACTAAAATTTGATTGCACCACAAGAAGTACCACAAAAAACATTATTCGAAGTCGCTTTACTC
>CAZRMH010000131.1:0-18735 GCA_964600935.1 uncultured Candidatus Obscuribacterales bacterium | reverse complement strand
GGGCTAGGAGTAGGTAAAACCTCTTCTCATACCCTTAGAATACGGGATTTCGCTCTTTCCAAAAGAATTTTCGCCCTGATTTTTCTATGACCAAAAAATGTCACACGTCATCGGTAATCTGATTATTACGGACGGCGGCAACAAACTACAAAAGAGGAATAAAATCATGGGCATGGAAGAACTAGTCAAACAATTTCACGACAGCCACAAAGACATAACCGGACCAGACGCCGGAAATAAGATCGCTCAAGACGTCGCTGAAGCAACAAAGAATATGACCCCGGACCAGAAGCATCGTTTTTACATCGGGCTCGACCATAGCGATAGCGTTTACGAGAAGGTCAATTACAGCTTCAAAGACACAGACAACTCTGGCATACGCGACACACTCTTCGTTCAAACCGAAGAAGACGCTCATCCCTGGATCCCAGGCAATCAAGTCAAGTTCACGGAAACAAATGTCAACGCAAAAATCAGAGAATTGAAAACTCATGAATCGACCAGCCGTGGCTCCATTTTAGAACAAGCGGTGAGCGGCACAAAAGAAAAAATGGATGCCGTGAATGGAACTGGCGATTATGCAATGCCTACCCCAAAGAAAAAATAATCGCGACCAGGCAAACCCTACTTCGAAGAGTGATTTCAAACTTCAAGCGGGTCTTCCAGTGCTGCTCTTAACAGCTCTCGACGAGTAGCACCTGATGTCACCAGGTATTTTTGAACGGCACTCCAAGCTGAAGTTCCGACAAGACCGAATCCGAAACGATCTCCAATCCGAGAGGCTCCTTTTTGACACACGGTCGAGACTTCGAAATAATCGTACTGCCTCATGATTTCGGCCGTTGATGGTCCATCAAGGACTTGATCGATTACCTTGAAAGATAATGCGAACATCTGTTGATACCATTGAAACTTTGACTCGAAGACACCCTGCTCAAGCGTGGTTATGTACATCATCAGACAACACATGTCTTTCACCACTGCGCTGAATCCATCGTCGGCATACTTAGTTGCTTGCTTTTGAACATCAGCTCCGAGCTTTCCGTCCTGGCACCCCCATAAGTGCTCACGAAGGAAGTCACCAGAAACTTTTCGCACAGACTGAGCATAAGCAATCGCCCGATCTTCAAATTCATCCGAACTTGGCGGAGCAAGCTGCGAAACGTCCAATGTGTCTACCGGTTGTGTCTCGATTCTTTCAGCGAAAACTTCTTCGGCGCTGCCGAACATCTCGCTGATTCCACTTTTTCCACCACGTTTCAGGCGTTCTACGTAAAGTTGATAGCCTTTTGCGCGAGCTTCAATGAGAAATAGGTGACCAGGCGCCTCATCGTTCCTATTCGAGTTTTCATTTTCGTCAGACATGAAGCGCCTCTGGGGGATTTTGGTTCCATCGTGCCGAATCCGATCCAGTTGGCCGATTAGATACGCCACGTGCCATTTATATGCCACCAGGCGTTGAGACTGAAAACCAACCGCAATAGCTGCGCACGAATGATGGGAGAAGCGACCGGGTTCAAAATCATGGAACCGATGCCGAATAAATCGCGAAAAGCCTTACACAGGATCTCTTATTGCATTAGACTGATGAACTAGTTTAGTACATTCCGCCGGATTGCACTCTTTGTCTCTAACGAATCAACTTAATGCGCCTTCAAGCCTATTGCTTCCATGCATGCGAACATTCGTTCATTTTCAAAACGTGAGTTTCAAGGAGCGACCTGACAACGCCAAGAAAGTTGCGCCGACAACGTCTCTTCCAGCAGACGCTCCGATCTACTTTCCATACGCAGATGTTCTGGGCGTAGGACTCGTGATTCACACCATCGACGGTGCCGGTGATAAAGTCGAAACTATTAGTCAATCCAGGCTCGATCAACTGAAACTGAGCGCCGAAGACGCCATAGATACTGCAGTCAGTAACTTACATCAAATTAGTAAAGAGCCATTTCGGAAAGTGCAGGCCGGTTTCTACACGTCGCCATGGAAAGATCAATATGATGGCGCCCGCCTGCTTTTGACTGAGCTGTTCTCAGACCTGAAGGTCGAAGGCGAAGTAGTCGCGCTGACGCCTACACCTGGAACACTGTTCGTTACGGGCTCGAATGATTTGACCGGAATTGATCTGATGATGTCGATTGCCGCGACGTTAAGGAAAGAACCAAATGCGGTGCTGTCACTACCTTTGGTGCTTCGCGATGGTCTCTGGGTACCACTTATAGTTCCAATCGATGACCCTATTTTTGATATCATCAATTCGAACAGAATGAGTGTCCTCAGCACTCTATACAAAGAGCAAGAACCCCTCCTTGCAGATGGAAAAGTAGCTAAACAACGGGTTTATCCAACCTCCTTCACCGTCGACCGCGACAAGACTTTAGGATATGAATATTGTAAAACCAAAATTTATGCAGGTAGCGTTCATACAATTCCCGAGTGCGACATCATTGAATTTTTTCAGAAGGACAAAACTGGAAAGCATAATTGTGTTGCCAGGGCACCATTTGGAAAAGTTGTTGAGCTGCTTCCCAGCAGCTTCTTGAAAAAAGAACCAGGCTTTCGACCGGCGCGTTGGCGCTTCAATAATTTTCCAAGACCCGTCGAACTGCAGACACTGGGAATTATGCCGAATGGTAGTGGTCTCTGGAGTTTGCCCGATCGCTCAGAGGAGGAGATTCACAGAAAGAAACTCGAAAAGCTAGTATCCATAAACATTCCGCCGGGGGCGATATTAACGTCTGAGTCTGATGCGAAGAATAAAGAAACGATTTTGGAATTTCTTGTTCCACAAACGATCGACCAACTAAAAGAGTTTTACCAGTCCCGATTTAGAATAGGAAATTTGATCGGTGTTCCGACGGAACAAGGACCATTTACGATCGCGGAGTCGCTCGGCGCGGCGTGCTCAAGAGAGGCTTGGTTCGGTCCGGGAAAAGTAGCAGGCGAAATCGAACTTCGATTGGTTAAACGTGTCAACTTCAACACGCCGGCTCTACACACAGCCTTCGTTACTCAAAACGAACTACTTCGGCAACTTGAAGAGTTTTTCGATTTATCGCTTGCACCCGACATGCAAGCACAAGGCGAAATGCAGATCTCCATCGAGAGTGCCATGCAAAACTTTGCATCGCCTGAAACGGCAGACGCTGTTGTCCAGTTCTTTAGAATTCAAATGAGCGGTCCCCAGACAATGTATACCGCAGCAGACAAATCGTCTCCACACACGATCGTAGATATGTCGGCGGGGTTAATTGTCACAGTCGACACAGGAAAGCCCAAAGAAATAACACAATTCTCGATTACAAAATCAGTCGCAAACTATCGAAGTTGACCAAACGCCGCGCCTAAACTGATCGCTCTTGATCGAATCGCTGAACAAATCAACCGCCCATTCATGTCTTGATCATTTGGCGGTTAAGAATTTCGGCAATGAATTCGGTTTGAGAATTTTCGCCATTGCCAAATCTGCCTCTGCTTCTTTCGTCTTCCCAAGCGCTTTGTAGGCCTTTCCACGATTGATGTAACTTTCCAAATGATTAGGTCTCAACTTGAGCTCTTCTGTTAAATCGGCAATTGCCTTCGGCCAGTTTTTCAACATCAAATAGCAGAATGCACGATGCTCATAATTTAATCCCAATTTGAATTTGTACATGTCCTGACTCTTATAGAGAGCCTTTATTTTTGGATCTGCTGAAGCAATGATTGCAGCGGTGTATTTCTCGATCGCTTGCACATACTTCTCATTGCCCATCAACACCGAGGCTTCGATACCAAGCTGTTCCATAGTGCTATTTTTTCTGCCATTAGATCCGCCGACATAAAATTTTGCGTCACGAACAGCGAGGGACTCCTCGACTTTTTTCGCGAAGATCTCATCGGACGCGGACTTTCCTTTGCCCGCGATACTGTTGTAGAGGAAGGTTGGCATTGAAGGCAAACCACTAGCTTTAGCGGTGTCATCGGCCGCAAGACCAATCTTGCCTGCCGCGGTGTAAACCTTCGCACGAAAATTATATGGAAGATTGAAATCCGGACACAAACGAATTGCTTCGGTAAGATCTTTTTCTGCTTCCGTGAATCTCTTTTCCTGAGTGAGACAAATCCCGCGTGCAATGAGGATTTGCGACTTATTGAAATTAGCCATGTCTTTGGTTTTATAAAGTGCTTTTTCCTGAGGCGTATCGCAAACTGCAATTGCTTTTGTCAACAATGGAATCGCTAGAGCAACTTGCCCCTTCTGAATATACGGTTTAGCCTCACCAAAAATTTTGATCGACTGGCACTTGTTGTAGTCAGCCAGTCCGTGAACATAATGCTCATCGTAAAGCCGTCTAGTCGCTTGCTCCATGTCCTTGGCTATGACACGCTTCTCGGATTCAGAGAACCGCGGTTTCCCAGCTGCAGTTTTTTCATCCAGAATAGTGTCATATTTACTCGCACTCTTTTTCTCAACGACACTATTTTTCTCAGAGGTAGTCTTTTTTGCAGGAGTAGCCTTGGACTCCATGGTGTTTGTTTTGGCACTCTGGACCGTATCATCCTTAGAAAGACCAGGAGCGCCTCCCAACAGAATAAATGACAGCACAACAGCGAAGACACCCTGAATAGACGTCAAAGGTTTTCCTTCAAACATAATTTCCCCTTCAAACTAAGTCTTCTCTGTCGACTTGACCTGCACTTACGACCCGACATTATAGTTGGATTGCAAGGTCGCGCGTCTATCAGGTTTACCGGGATTGCCATGCATATAGACCCGCCCAGTACTCCATAGCGGGTTTACCGCCGCTGTAAATTAATGTTTGGCTGTCACGATCCACTGACGTTGGCGATTTATTGTTTTAACATTCGGGTCAACACCCAAGGCGTCCTTTAAATTTGACAGCAAGCGTTTCCACCGCCGTTACTATTAGTAGGTCTACCATGAGCAAACTCGGCACAATCTTGCAAAAGAGGGCGTTGCCTCCTGTTCCGCAGAACATACTATTCTCGGATTGCAATCCCGCTGTTCCACCAATGTTTCACGTTGTCGCCAAGTCGTGGCAAAATTCAGGTGCATTTCCAATAGTCGATGAATCAACCCTGCGTGAAGCCTCAGCATCAATCGACGAAATTGCCTCAGCGAAACAACAACTCTCACAACAGGTTGACGAATCAGCAACAAATTTAGAAGAGAGCGAAAACCACTGGATGAGTCGGCTGGCGGCAGAATGGCAAATTGGAATCGAGACACTTTTGCCGCATCACTCAATACATTCTGCATCAGAAGCACTTACCCCAGCGATATCCGCCATGCGCAATGATCGTGCAATCAACAAAACATTTACAGAACCCAAGCCGTACGCACCAACATCTTATTTAGCAGAGAAACTAATCGAAGCGATTCAAAACGGCACTTCGTCGACCGTCGAACAGGTTTTGAAACTTATCAATGGGCAGTCGCAATCAGCCATTGCAGTGCTGTCCGAAGTGAAAGAACGCTTTGCAAAAACCACGAGTACACCGTTAACAGTCGATTGGGAAATCGGCACCGACGCAAATGGAAAGACATACACAAGACTAAACTTTACTGTGATGCGCGACTGGAGTCTTCGTTCTGGCTACACGAAATTGGTTATCGGAAGCGATGGCACCACTTATGCGACTTATACCGAAAGCTGGGACAATACGCCACTCTTCCTGTCCCCTGATGATGCCATTGCTCAATTGAAATTTACAAATTTAAAACGTATACATGAACAAGAGAAAGCACCAAAGAAAGATCAAAACCCTGTAGCCAACTTCAAATCAACCAAAGCACCTCGGCATTTTAAAGTTGCGGGTTAATGCAGACACCCATTTTGTGGACGGTGCTGCGGTCGCGAGTTTTGGCTTAAGGCGCCGTTCGATTGAGCAGTCGATCGAGCGCGCTTGATTGTTTCGAGACCGGCTTTTTGAATTTAAAATCTTTCTGGTGTAAAAGCTTTTTGAATTTGAACTGCGTGTTGCCATCTTTTTTAAATGTCATCTTGAGCAGCCAAACATCATTGGTTGCAGGATCGATCGCACAAATTTTTTCACCGTCAGTGAGCAACAAAACGGTTTGCTGATGGGAAGTTAAGCCCGGTAGATCAATGTTTACGTTATATCGTTTACCGTTAATTTTGACTTTGATGAGTGGAGTGAAATAGTCATCGGAAGCCAGAACAGCTGTGGGATTTCCATAGGCTAACAGTGGTGTCCAGCGATTCTTGGCATTAGTGGAATTGGAACCCAATTCTGCAGTCTCAAGACAAGTCATCTCAGTAAAACATTGGTGAATCGAATCATCGATAAATTTCTTCTCCACCTCAAGAAGGGCTTTCCGTCCGGATAATCGAACACCGTCTTCGCCTATGCGACCTTGCAGCGTGACGTTTCTATCGATATCAATTGCACCTTCTAGTTTTCGCGGAGGCGCATCCAATCGAGCTTGCTGAACTTTCAGCTCAATATTACCAAGCTGCTCGATCGCCGCCTTCAGGTACGGACTCTCAGGATCATGCTCTTTAAAGATCTTGATGGCTGCCTGGTATAGGCTGGACGAAGCAGCCTTCTGACCTAACATTCTGCGGCACTGTGCCTCTGCATACCGAGATTCACCACGATAGCGCTCGAATCCCTGGTCGAACTGATCGCCTGCCCGCTTAAACAGCTCTGCGGCCGGTCCAAACTTGCCGGCGCTGAGATAGTTATAGGCTTGTTTATAATCCTTGAGTGCGTTCTCTGCCGCGCCAAGGTCCATTTCGGTTCGCTCCGCTTTGCCTTCCAGCTGAATTGTGCCGGAGGCGGGCGTCGTTGAGGCGGTTTTAGTTTCAGCCTCAGCGATCAGTTGAGTGAAATATGCACCTTTTATCGAGCCAGCCCCTCTCGAACGCCAAGTTGACGTGCCTGTAGGCGGATAAGAGGGGTTCTCGGCTACTGAACGCTGAGGCGGACTATCTTTTGCCTGAGCTGTTATCACCGCGGAATTTACCAGCCAAAATGCCGATGTCCAAGCTAGAAGTAGTCCACCTGCTAGTGAACTGCGACACTTAAGATTCCGACTGTAAAATTTCCGAGCGTCCATACCAGATATTTTGACATATCTTGTCGCGGTTGGACGAGTTGTTTCAGTCAACTAGTCAGAGCTCTGATTATTAGTCACGCTCCCGGTCACTATCCCTGTCATTTTTATCATCATCGTCATCATCGTCGTCATCATCATCGTCATCGTCAGAATGTTTCGACTTTATCCTGGCTTCATCGGAACGATCAGAACGTATTTTCGCTTCCTTGTGGTCGCCATCTTCAGTGTCATCCACTCTGGAGCCGGAGCGACCAGTCTCTGCGGGAACTGGATTGGCAGATGAGGCTGTGTTTTCAGAGGGCGAGGACATAGCAGACTCTCTAATTTCGCCAGGACCTGAGATTCTTTCCCTATTCGCGCCAGATCTAGTTTCGCGACCAGCAAAATCAGAAGCGTCAGTGATTGGCGCGGTCGCAGTACCGGTTGAAAAACCTGCCGATGGTTCGAACTTGATCTCTTCCGCGGAGCGGATGTTCGATTCCTGCCCTGCAGTTTCTACTCTGCCGGATTCAACGCTGGTAGCACCAGCAGTATCAGAGGACCGAGCACCGTTGGCAGTATCGTATTTGGTCTCAGTACCACCTACAGTACTGTTTGTAGTACCGTCAGTGGTTTTAATAACTACATCAGACTGCGTCGCAGCTGGTGAAACGGGCCTATCTGTTGGTTTTGTCGGGTGTGAGTCCGATGTTGGCGTCCCCGCGATCACCAAAGGTGGCACGACTGAAGCCCCCATCGAGTGAATGGAAGCGACGATTCCACCGACGGGTTCGAATGTTCTTGATGTAATTGTGGAATTGACATTTTTCACGACACCCATTTTCCCGGCGCTGATCACCGACTCATGTTTGCCCTCTGCGTCGGCGGGTCCAAAACTGCAACCCAAAAGATTCACCCACATATTTTTCTCAACAGAATGAATCTTAAATCCCTTAATATCACTGACCTTGACTGTTCCATCGGAGGTCTCATTAACATTGAATGTACATTCTTTTTCCAAACCCATCTGATCGATTTTGTCGCTTGCCAGAGATTTCTCAAAACGAGCGGGCATCTGAATCTTGACAGAATATCCCGCATCGCCTTTTACAATTGTGATGGCAGCGGAATTATTCTTCAAAGTATTTGCTGAGCCATTTCCAAGTTTTTCAAGGTCAACGATCGTGCAGACTTTTGACAACTCAATAAATTCATCATTGACCTCTTGATCCGCGACAGCGAGTGACTTGCAGAGCGCAATTGCACGATTGAGGTACTGTCCGGCATCACCGTACTCCTGATTATGTCTGCACGACTGAGCCAGACGTTTCAATACGGTCGCGTATTTAGCATCACTGGTGGTACCAGCACTCTCCAGCTCCTTTAGCGCCTTTACATAACTGGACTTAGCTTTGACGAAATCACCAGAATCAAAGGCTTGTTGCCCTGCTTCACAATATTTGTCTGCACGGACATTCTGCGCAAAAGCTGCTGTCGAACCCAGTGAAACCGACACAGCTAGCAAAATAACTGACCGCAAAACTTTTCTCATACAGACCTCATTCAACGTTTTTACTCGGATTTTTTCGGAGCCTTGTCTCCAACTAGCCAACCAAACATCTATTCAGTTGTCGAAGGTTCATAAAGGTATCACGACTGCTACGGAGCATCGTTAAGCCGACTAACTAGACAAAAAGCTGTCCGGTATCGCCAGACTTGTTCAATCTCTAGCGATAGACAAAGTTGAAGAGTTGCTTAGTATCGTCCCTCTGGCTGAGCGATTGGCTGTGGTGTGTAGTAGGCTATAGGCACAGTTACAAGGAGAAGTTTCATGCGCCATCCCAGTGTTCCTGAATCACTCGACAGTTGGTGGATCCTCCACCAGATGTTCGCGTTCGATCGTCTGACGTGGGATCAGCTGCCACAGAGCGAGCGTTCCAAGATTGTCCAAGAAGCAATGACTGCTCTGCAAGAACTCAAAAACGGCGAAGATTCTGATATTGGACTAGCGCAAATGGTCGGTCATCGCGCCGACCTAATGATAACCCACTACAGTAAGAACTATGACGGTCTGGCACACGCTCAGACGGTAATTGACAAGCTTAAATTGACTGAATATCTTGCCTCATCGACCTCATATGTCTCTATCCTCGAACTCGGTCTATATGACGCCACAGCCAAGATTCACGATGCTCTGAGCCAGAAAGATTTGAAGCCCCATTCACAGGAGTGGAATCAAGCCTTTGATGAACTTCTCAAGGAACAAGAGCGCGTGCCACACCATGCTGGCCGTCTCTGGGCACGCATTCCGCAGCGTCGTTACGTCTGCTTCTATCCGATGGATAAGAAACGGGGCGAAGATGTTAACTGGTACATGTTGCCGTACGAAGAGCGTTCCAAGATGATGTTGGAACACGGCAAAATCGGCCGAACCTTCCATGGTCTAGTAACTCAAGTAATTTCCGGTTCGATCGGTTACGACAACTACGAATGGGGCGTTGATTTGTACGCTGACGATCCAATTGTTTTCAAGAAGCTCATTTACGAGATGAGATTCGATGAAGCCAGCGCTAAGTATGGACACTTCGGTGAGTTCTACTCTGGTTTGCAATTCTCCCTCGACCAATTGGAAACATACCTCGACGGCAATAAATTGCCGGCGCTCAACGTTTTAGAACCGAGCCTTAAGGCGTAGTTCTGTATAGCCGAACGAATCCGCCCTGGGGGGCGGCAAGTTTGGCGCGCAATGCTGTTGCACTGTCTTTTCAAAATTTATGATTTTGCGCACTACTAATGGTGGCATCATCGCTCTTTGAGTCAGCCGGCTTAGAGCGCCCAAATTGTCGCCTTAGACCTTTGCCTAAAGACACATGACGGTCGGTCCAGCCAAACTGTCGGTCGCCCGAAACTGGCATTGAATTAAACAAGCAATCGCTCACCACCGAATCGATTCGCCCAGGCTTCGAAACCTAAGGTGGTGCTATAAGAGGCTTGAAACCTTAAATTGATTAGATATAAAATGCCATAGGAGTCGGAACAGGCAACGTCTTCAGGATGCCCCAAAACAACTAACCTCGAATGCATCCTTCCTTTTGACCTGAAGTGAAACAGAAACAATGGCATCCGACGATAACAGATTTGGCTTACCGCTAAGCGGTCATAATGGCGATGACTCATGGAACACCCTGGCGCCACAAGCATCGCCCGAACAAATCGAACTAGCGGAACTCAACCCTGCTCAAGACCCGCTCCTCAATACTATTATCGAAGAGAAGTATTTAATCGAAGATACAATTGGTCGCGGCGCAATGGCGATTGTCTATAGAGGCAGACAGTTATCGACGAAGCGCCCGGTAGCCTTGAAGCGCCTATCTACACATTCAACCGAGGGTATCATGCGATTCTCGAGAGAGGTTCGCAATCACTCACAGCTCAAGCATCCTAATATTGTCGAGTTCATCGAGTTTCTTGGATCAAAAAGTGGGCAGTTCTTCTTAGTAATGGAACTCGCAAACGGAAGCGGGTTGCAAGAGGTTCTTAAATCGCTCGGAAAAATTGATGACCCCGAAACCATAGCCAGCATAATGTTACAGCTCTGCGACGCGTTGATTTACGCACACGATAATAATGTTGTCCATCGAGATTTGAAATCGAGCAACATCATTTTGATAAAGGAAGGCGAGAAAATTATCGTCAAAGTTCTCGACTTTGGCATCGCACAACTAAAGGGCGAAGAGCGCATAACCCTATCAGGGCGAGCCGTCGGATCGCCTCTGTACATGAGCCCTGAACAATGCAAGGGACAAACACCAACCGCATTATCAGATATCTACGCTCTCGGCATTATCGCGTACGAAATCCTGGTCGGACAGCCACCCTACATGCAAGGAGGACTGAATGACATTCTGGCGGCACACTGCTCTGAAACGATTAAACCAGTACCTATAAAGCAGATGACACCTCGCATTGACGGCGTGCTAATGTTGGATCAGATCGTTTTGAAATGTCTGGAGCCTAATCCAAATAAACGCTGGCAAACCGCTCGCGATCTGAAAATCGCATTTGAATTCTGGCACAATTCGATTCGCGCGGAACACCCTGCAACAAGCCTCCCCTCATCAATTCTCTCTCCAGCATTGCCTCCAGAAGGCTCAACCGCCAAAGCGGTTCCTAAGATATCGCTTGCAGAACTGGCTGAAGTTGAAGAAGAACACGATCGGCAAATGCAATCTTCGACCAAACTCGCGCCAAGACCGCGGAAGAAAGCTAAAAACGTGCGAGTTGCGGTTGTAATGATTGCAGTAATCGTAGCCATAGTTGTTCTAGTATATTTATCCTCCTTGATTAGAGGATAGTTTTGATATTGCCAAAACACCAAACTATTGAAAGTCGTGTTCTCGGCAAATTGAAAAACGCAGCCAGCAACATTACTCTGATCATTTTAGTCCTGGTCAACGTCATTACCTGTGGTGACGTTCTTAAGAGGTGATCGCTCTGTTATTTCAAAATTCGCTATTGAAGATGCTGCGTTTAACCATTGCCATCGCTCTCGCCGCCGCCGCTTCTTCAACTAGACTGGCTCACGCCAATCCAACACCGATCGGAAGTCCGGGAACGACGTTGATGCCTTTCTCATTTCGACATTTACCGGGAGTTTCGATCGCGGAAGAAACACTACTCATCGAAGATGGCAAAACTGAACAAATTCCGTCGCCGGCACCCGGCAAAAAAACGATGGATGTTCCTTGCGTGCAATACCATGCGCGGTATCAGTTTGAAAACACGACGGGTAAGCCAGTCAAGATCGCGGTCGGCTTTCCGGTGATTGCTTATTCTTTCGTTGCCGGTGGCAGCTATGGTGGACTGACCTTTCTTGATGCGAAATATGGAAACACGAAGCTGACAGTAAAGGAAACGCGAATTCCCAAAAGCATGGTATTTCCGAAACATATGGTCAGTAAAATTCTTGCCGATCTAAAATCTGCAAACGTAGTAAGAAGCATTGCAGAGAGTCCAGATTTTGTCGATCTGGGTAAACTCGGCACCAGCGCTAAATCGGCTCGCACAGTGCTTTTAAACACCCGTAAACTTTCGCGGCAACAATTAAACAAATGCTTGTCGGTGCTCGATGAAATCGCTTTTGCAAAAGGCGATTTTTCAGTTACCGGTCAATCACTGATCTGGTACACCTTCGATATTCCTCTACCCAAGGGCAAATCGGAAACAATGACAGTTTCCTATAAAAGCGCTGTACCGCTCGCAGATGATTATTCATTTTCTTACATCCTGACGACGGCAAAATTTTGGAACAATAAACCTGGAAGCTTGAAAGTAGAAATCGAACCGGATCGTAAATTTGTAAAAGCCGGCGGGAGGTACCAAGTTTTTCCAAAAGATAAGTTTTCAAACACTAGGGCCGGGCGATTCTTATTCGAGAGCAAGAACAAGACGCCTGCCTTCGACATCTATGTCAAGCGAATTTCACATGATTCCAAGCCTTACTGATTTCTTGACTCGATTAGGTTGGTGGAATAGAATCTGGCTCCACAAGCCGCTAATTCAGGAGAGTGCCATGAATAAATTATTGCTCGCAGCCATTGCGGTCCTTATATCGACAAACGCCGCCTATGCAGACGGAGAGAATAAAGTCGGTAAGTCCGCCAAAATCAAAAAACCTGAGGCCGAGGCGATTGCTCTGAAAAAAGTGCCTGGGACGGTCTTGGACTGTGACATTGAAAAGCGCAAAACCGGACTCTACTGGGACGTCAGCGTGAAACCTGCCGATGGCAAAGTTGCTAAGAAGAAAGTGCGCCTTGACGCGAATACTGGAGCCGTCCTCAGCGTCGAGGATGATAACGACGACGATGAAGACGACAAAAAAGACAAAAAAGATTAGGTTGGCGGTTTAGAAGATACTGAGCGGGTCACCCAGGCACCATTAGTGGTGCGCAAAACGAGGGACCCGCTTTTAACTGTCGAGTCTTCCAAAACTGTCAAAACTCCACGGATATCGAAACATGGAGAGGATTACCATTGCGATAGGAAGTCTAAGGCTCCGATCTGAGCGCGCGCACTTGCGACTCGAAACGATCCAGGTTCTCTAAGCGGTCCGCCAGAATTTGCTCCGGATGCTGTCCGCGCGCTCTCAGTTTTTGCTTTCTGCGCATGCCTGTGACCAGCGTATATGGAGTATTCAGCAGAGCGTATGCCTGTCCGGTTGCTGAGGTTATTCGACCTGGAAACCCCACTTTAATTGCAGTTCTTGGCTCCTCGCGATAGCGAAAGAATGCCACCGCAGATAGAGTCGAGCCCGTCACACCTGTCAAACCAATCAATGGACCCGAAATCGACTGCTGTTGCGCGACTTGACGGTACCGAGCAACTTCTTTAGTTTCTCTATCCAGATTCAAATCGATCTTCTCTGAGCGTTCGCTCAACAAAAGAGCTGATGTCAGCAATTCCTCATGCGGTTTATCATCTTTATGTTGATGCTTAGCCTGTAACGCCTTGAGTTCTGCCAGTGAAAGGCCGACCGGCATCGCGGGTCGTTCCGCCGGGAATTCCTTAGCCAGTTTTACCGCCTGATATTTGCCCACGGTATGTCCAACGAGGTTTCGAAAAATCGGGTTAATCGTGGCGACCGAGTTTGCGACCAATGCGCAAACAATCGACTTACCCGCTAAATCTGGCTCCGTCAGCGCCTTTCGCGCCAGAACCGAAGCCGTCATACGCAGGAAACTCTGAGCAGAATCGATCGCGAAGAATGTATTTTCTCGCCATGCCTGGTCGCGAGAATGGCAGCTCCAGGTACGGAACTCGAAGAGAAGTTGCTGACGAATTCTAGCGAGCAAAGCATTTTCCAACTCCCGCACGCGTCGTCTTGGAACTGTTGTTTCTAATTCAGTGAAACGCTTTCTCTCATCAAGTAAAGTGTCGACCCGGGCGACTATGTTTTTTACAAATGCGACGGATTCCCTGGGTGAAAAGCCGCGCTTCTTAGCGTCGTGCATCACCCAGGCATTTTGCGCCAACTCTAGCGCCGAAGAGCAACCACTGATAGCAGATCCAGTAATGTTGCAAGCGATTGCATCCCTGATAGCACTGCGTGAAATGCCGGCCGGACGGTTCAAATTCTTCGCCTGCTGACGAAGGTCAATCAGTGTACCGGCGAACGAAACTGCCGTCCCCGTCTCCCGCCCCAGAGGATACGTAAACGCGCGCCACTTCTGATGCGCGTTAGCCTCCAAGTGAAACTTTATATTGAATCTCGATAGTTTAATCAGATTAAGATAGAGGTCTCTATCCACATCTAGAAGCGTTCTCGATTGGACGGCTTTTAATTCGGACCTAGCGTCCTTTGAATCCGACCTATCGGCATCTGACTCCAACTTGGAGTCATCCCCTTCAGCCATAATAGACGAAGGCGTTTCAACCGATGAATTCTCCCCATCTGCACGTTCAAACTCTGATTTAGCAGCTTCGTCGTCGGCATAGCTAAGCTCGAAATTGTTCGAAGGAGAAGCGAATTCATGCCAGTTCGCTGCTTCATCAGTTTGAGCTATAGCCGAACGGTCTTCAGCAAGAGCGACTTGCGGACACGAAGTGAAGAGCAGTGCGCACAATCCAGCCAGGACGCAACCAATTTTTCGAATTTGTAAAAGGTGTTCGCCAGCCATGACATTATGTTATTACGTCAAGCGCTGTTCTGCACTGTTTAAAACCTAAGGTTTTCAGGCAAGCCATACGTTTAGTGTTTTGCCAGTTTAGGTGATGCTACAATCCATACCTTGAGCGTGTTCGAGGAATTTGACAATATGATGAAGTCTTTGTGCGTTCTGATTGCCGGAATGTTATTTCTTACAAGTTGCTCGACCAAACCTGAAACTTCCGAAAAACTTCCATCCCGAACCGACGCATCATCGGCGGTGCCGATTATTATCGCTCAATACGGTCACGTGTTTCTCTACATGCCGCTCTACGTCGCCCAACGCAAAGGCTTCTTCAAGAAGCATGGGTTAGATGTGAAGCTTGTCAGCACGGGTGGCGACGAAAAAACATTTACTGCGGTTGTGACTGGTAACGCTCAATTCGGAGTTTCAGATCCTACTTTTGTAGCGATCGCTCGTGAACATGGTCAAGCCGGCAAGGTCGTGGCATCCGTCGTCCGCGGTGTTCCGTTCTGGATTGTTTCGCTCAAAAAGGACATCGGCGTTTTTACAAAACCAGAGGAACTTAATGGATACCGCTGCGCATCATTCACGGCACCATCGACGAGTTATGCGGTGATGAAGAAAATTCTGGCAGACGGTAAGGCGACCAAGGCAAGCATCGTTCAGGGCGCATTCGGAACGCTTCCAGCTATGTTGAAATCAGGACAAGCTGACCTCGCATTAGAATTGGAACCAACGGTCTCCATACTGATAGGAGAAGGTGCTCATGTCGTCTATTCGCCCAAAGATGTGCTCGGCGATTTTGCCTTCACCGGACTCGAAGTCTCTGACAAGTATGCAAAAGAGCATCCCGAACAGATCAAGGCTTGTATCGCCGCCTTGAAAGAGGCGATGGAATACATCCATAACGATTTTGATGGTGCCGTCGAAGTCGCACAACAAGAGTTTCCCGAAGTGAAACCTGAGATCGTAAAGGATGCATTGGCTAGACTGCGCGAATCAGGAACAATACCTGACAGCCCAATGATGCCGAAGAGCGCCTGGGACAACGCCATCTCTCTTCGTCGTGGTCTTGGAGATCTCAAATCTGCTGGTCCTTACGAGGAAAATGTCGACCTGAGTTTCCTTGACACTAACGGCGGCGAATCAAAATCCGATAAGAATGTTGACGCCGCAATCGAATCGCCTTCAGCCAAACCATAAACTGGAAAACTTCAAAGGATAACCAATTTATGGTTTCAAACAATTTTCAAAGAGAACAACCAGTCGCAGCGCTAACAATATCGAATCTTAGTTTCGGATATCGAACAGAATCGGCTCCAGTTTTAAACGATGTTTCATTAACAGTTGAATCGGGCGAAATCGTTTCCATCCTGGGACGGAGCGGCTGCGGCAAAAGCACTCTTTTGAATTTAATTGCTGGTCTGATGTCACCAATGTCTGGAGAAATCAGAATCGATCAGCACCACAGCCGGTGCAATATTGGATACATTTTTCAAGAAGATGCGCTCATGCCTTGGCGAACAATCAAAAAAAATCTCGCCCTCGCCCATGAGATAGGTAAAGTACCAGAGAATGCCTGGCAAAAGAGTTTAATGGAGCTGCTGAAACGGTTTCATCTGAATGAGAGCATTTTGAGTCAGTACCCCGCTCAGCTCTCTGGTGGAATGAGACAGCGAGTGAGTATTATTCAGTCGCTTTTGTTCAATCCGCATTTGCTACTGCTGGATGAACCCTTCGCCGCTCTCGATTTTTTCACTAAACTCACATTAGAGGGCGAGTTCTACAGTTTCATCAAAGACACATCCAAAGCCGCGGTGCTCGTCACGCACGACATCGAAGAAGCCATCGCATTGTCGGATCAAGTAATTATTCTAAACAACAATGGTTCGATTGTGGACAAGGTCGAGATCAAGTTTGACACTAAACAGCGCGATCCGGAAATTATTCGAGGTGCAACGCAATTTGGTGAATATTACCAGCTAATTTGGCAGCAATTGAAGTCGGTGATTTCGCAATGAGGGCGATAACAAACAACAGTAAACAGAACGACCAGGCAGCGAACAAAGCGGTCGCGAGTGAACCGATTTCTCGCACGCAATTGTTGCTGCTCTACCCGCTCCCATTAGTTGCGTTTGTCATCGTCTGGCAAATTTATTCGGTGCTCGATCCTCAACGTCAATTCATCTTCTCTAGTCCGCAACAAGTTTGCAACGCCTTCTTCCGAGTCGTTTCAAATGGCGAGTTGTTTCAAAACTCTGGAGTAACACTGTTTGAAGCTTTAGTAGGCTTCATACTTGGCACCACCAGTGGTGCAGTAATAGGTCTTTCTCTGTGGTACTCAAGACTGGTATCAACTATCTCGAAACCTTACATCACAGCACTTGGCTCAATTCCAATATTCGCACTGGCGCCCATGATCATTTCCTGGTTTGGTATAGGCATCGTTTCAAAAGTTGCTCTCGCGTTTCTATCGACGGTGGTTGTCGCCATCGTCCAGTCGTATCAGGGCGCGATGTCTGTTGAACCGAAGTTTTTCAAACTGATGAAAGTGCTCGGGGCTAATCGAGTACAAACGTTCAAAACGGTTGTTTTGCCCTCATCGTTAATTTGGGTGGTAAACGCGATGAAACTCAACATCGGACTAGCTTTGCTCGGTGCATTCATCGGCGAATTTATTTCAGCGGAACAGGGGCTTGGACATATGATTGTTCGTGCCTCAGGTCTATACGACATGGCGACAGTGATCGTAGGCGTGATTACGTTAGCAGTACTCGCTCTGATTTTAAGTGCCGCTATTGAGCATGTGGAGCGAAAATTGTTACCATGGCGGACGACCGGTCACTTGCGCTAAACAAAGGAGTTTTTCTGATGGAACTTCTCGACACTCTCTTCGCTAAAGTTACAGATAGTTTTTACCTCGTTCCTTCAGCAAGCGGACGACGCACTACGATTATAGAGCTGCCTGGTATGCGCGTTTCCATAGTTGCTTTTAACGAAATTGTATCTGAGAATTACTTGCGGGCGATAAAACATCTTGAAGCTAGTGTCACACCGCCGGTAATAGCAAAGAGAAGAGAACCTCACGTTTTAGATTTTGATGAATTGGAAGAGTCCGATGAAATCGAGGACATCGAAGAGGTTAGCGATCCCATTGGCACGGATGATCTTCTCGAGGACCTCAGCGACTTCACAATTCTCCTACTCGACAGCGAAACGACAAACATCGAGATGCCTGATGTTGAGTTGATATACAGACCAGCGAACCAAACTCGAAAAGCATTTGGAAACGAAGAGGGCACCATCATCGCCACCATGGAAGGCGAGAATCCTGCCCTTAGCATCATCAATTTCAGGAAACGCATCGCTCTTCTT
Organism: uncultured Candidatus Obscuribacterales bacterium; assembly: GCA_964600935.1. Lineage (GTDB taxonomy): Bacteria > Cyanobacteriota > Vampirovibrionia > Obscuribacterales > Obscuribacteraceae > JADYXR01. The sequence continues at coordinate 627 of CAZRMH010000131.1, read as the reverse complement.
TGGCTCCCCTCAGCGCTTGCCATACCGAGTTCTCAATTAGCTACACCATTCCGCACGATTTTTAACTGGATACTTGGTGACCGTGGATTTCAGATGGTCCATGCAGCGGCCTTCGGTTATAAGTCAGCTGGTTTGCTCATGTCGGGTTTGAGCGGTTCCGGAAAAACAGTAACAAGCCTGGCATGCCTTGCGGCCGATTGGAATTTTTTTGGGGACGACTTCGTAGTGGTTGGTCGTAGCACCGACAATAGTGGCATCTCGATTTACGGAATCTATAATTCGGTCCGTCTGGCGAGTGATATGGCGAGTTGCTTTAACCTACCAGAACCCACGCTTACCGACGAGAAGCCAGTTTACTACCTCTATCCGCAATTCGCCGCTCAGCTGCCCCGCGAAATTCCGCTGTCACGCATTCTGATGCCCACATCGGACCAGCAAGCGTCGACAAAAGCATACTCGACAGCAGAAGTAATCAGAGAAATCATGGTGCCGACTCTGGCATATCTGCCAGGTCGAGAAGAAATTTCGATAAGAAATTTCAGCGACTTGTTATCAGAGTTACCTTGCCATTCAGTAAACTTAAACCTAGAGATTAAAGAAATTCCTGAACGACTACGGCGCATCACA
>CAZRMH010000130.1:0-18989 GCA_964600935.1 uncultured Candidatus Obscuribacterales bacterium | reverse complement strand
GCGGAACAGGCAAAGAAGTGCGCGTAGCAGTCGTTGCCAAAGGCGATAAAGTGCAAGAAGCACTTGATGCCGGAGCCGATCACGCTGGTACCGAAGACCTCGTCGAAAAAATCGGCGGCGGTTTCCTCGATTTCGACAAACTGGTTGCTACACCGGATTGTATGGCGATGCTCTCCAAAATGGGTAAATTGCTCGGTCCTAAAGGATTGATGCCCAACCCAAAAGACGGCACCGTCACTACAGAAATTGGCAAAACCATCAAAGAACTGAAAGCCGGTAAGGTTTCCTTCCGCGCTGAAAAGAACGGTGGTTTAGTTCAAATGGCAATCGGTAAGCTCTCATTCGAAGACGAGCGTTTGCTGCAAAACGTCGCCGCTGTAGTGGATGTGATCCAAAAGGTCAAACCACCATCGGTCAAAGGCGTTTACATCAAATCAATCTTCCTGAGCTCGACAATGGGACCTGGATTGAAAATCGATCTGTCCACAATCGGCGATCTCAACAAGAAGTAACTTCGAGCTTCGAAGTCTAACTAAAACCATTACGCGAGGCGCATCTTTCAAGAAGCGCCTCGCAGTACTTTAAGCGGATATGCAGTCCTGAACTGATGCTGTCTTTAGGACGCGGTGTTTTTCACAACATGCGTAAATGGAAACGTTTGCGACGATCGAAATTTCAAAGGAGCTCCGCCGCTGTAGACATACGGCACGATAAACGGATGGATATCGACTTCGGTCTGCACATTCACAGTACCGGAGACCGTGCCACCATAAGGCACAAGCGCAGCAGCGTCGGCTTGAACAGTTGTGGGATTAAAACCTAATGGAGTAATCAGGATGAAATTGCTCAGCATCGAGCTGCCCTGCTGATTCGCTCTTGCAACCACGGCTTGGGCACGTTGCTGCGCGCTGGCCGGATCACCGCTTGCCGCCGCCCGAGCAGCCTGCCTGCAAGTCTGATCGTTTACTTGAACACCGATGACAATGACGGCAAGATCGAACAGCACTAGCACGAGCGGAACTAGTACGAACAACCCACATACCAATTCGACAGTGGATTGTCCAGAATTTCTCAGCCGCATTCCGATTCTAACCAACGTCCATCTCCCTTTCACATTGAAGTAGTCACACTCCAACCCGCTTTCCATATGCCCAGTAAACCGACTTATTAATCGGAATCATACTTCCGTCATCGTCGATCAAAAATGCCTGGAAATCCACCGCCCGCTATGCTACAACAAGGTTAGTTGAGTGTCAGAAAATTCGCGTTCAAATCTGACGATATAGTCGAACGCTGTGGTGAGGAGTGGCTTCGGTGGTCAAATTCAAAGACTATTACCAGACCCTTGGCGTACCTCGAACATCCACTCAGAAAGAGATCAAGACGGCATATCGCAATCTTGCTCGCAAATTTCACCCAGACGCCAATAAGGGCGATAAGGGTGCCGAAGAGAAGTTTAAAGAGATAACAGAGGCCTACGAAGTCCTGAAAGACCCGGAGAAGCGCCAAAAGTACGACACGCTTGGCAACAATTGGAAGGCTGGCTCTGACTTCAGGCCACCTCCTGATTTTGGTGGCGGAGGCGGCGGCTTCAACTTCGACTTCGAAAAATTTGGTGACTTCAGCAAACAAGGTCCGTTTTCTGATTTCTTCGATATTTTATTTGGTCAAACATTTGGTCAACCCGGACAACCGCAACAAGCCGGGCGAGCCACCGCCGCTGGTGGCAGAACAGGACAGCAACAACAACAGCAGCGCTCGGCTGCTGGAGCAGCTCAAGACCGATCAAGCCGGATGTACGATCAGGAAGCAGATATTGAATTATCAGTCGAGGAATTAGCCAAAGGTGCACAACGCACCTTAAAAATTACTCCGCCTGGTTCTGAAGCCAAAACGATCGAAGTAAAAATTCCTGCTGGTGTTCGTCCCGGTTCCAGAGTGCGAATTGCCGGTCAGGGCATGAAGACTCCTCGAGGAAGAGGTGATCTCTTTCTGCGCGTAAAGGTGAAACCACATACTGACTTCACCATAGATGGTGACAACATCATCTGTGATCTTTCCATCTCACCAGCTCTTGCAGTGCTTGGCGGACAGGCTGCCGTACCCACTCTTGATGGTTCAGTCAAAATCAAAATCCCGGCAGGAACCCAAAACGGCCGAATGCTTAGATTGAAAGGGCGCGGTTTACCGATATCGAAAAACGAGAGCAAAGGCGACCTGCTAATTCGCGTCAAGATCGTGATTCCATCACAACCGACGGAGAAAGAACGATCGTTGTACGAGCAGCTTGCAGAACTGGAAAAATCATCTATGCCTGCCGGCAAACAGGCATAAAGCGGTTTCAAAGGAAACTTGCATTCGCAACTGTAGCGCCGCAGTTAATCGTCGGAAACAAAGACGCAGTGCGCCGAAGAAATCACATAGAGGCGGATTTATCCGGCTCTTTCTCGAGTACTTCTTCCTCGTGCAAATCTTCCCAGGTTGGCAAATATTTTGCATCAGGTGGCGCAGCTGGCTTGTTGAGCGGTTCTAACCGAGCCGTGGTGGCAAATTCAGCAAGCGCGAGATCAGCAGCCTTCATTCGATTGTGACACTCAGCCAGGACCTCGTGAATTTCAGGATTAGCCTCAAGCTTCTTCTTAGCTTCGTCTAGTTGCTCTTTCGCTTGTTTCAGACGGTTGACCGAGATAAGCAAACGAGCCAGAGTGATGCGCTTATGGATATCGTCAGGCGACTTATCGACTTCGGCACGCACACTGGAAATTGCGTCTTCGATCAGTCCGGCATTCTTATCGACTAGTTGCTGAATCTCAGGATAATAATCCGGCTTGTCGTACTCTAAGTTCGATCCTTCGACGAACTTTTCGAAACCGCCCTGTTGATCGGCATTGACAGCCATCGTGATACCGTAGCGTTTCAAAATGCGTGGATCATCTGGCTTCAGTTCGATCACTTCTTTGAACATGTCGATTGCCTTCCCGCCTTCCTCGTTCATCATGAAGAGGTTGGCCAGTTCCAGCCGCGGTGTCACCCAATCAGCTGGTGATAAGTTGAGACAGGCTTCGTACTCAGCGATTGCATCCGACATTCGACCTTGCTTGTACAACTCCCGAGCCCGCAACAACTTCACGTAACGACTCTTGGGAGCCACTTTGATAGCTTTGTCGAGAAGTATGTTGCCCTTCCATTTCATCTGCGGCTTGTCTGACGTCAGCAATACAGTGGCTGCGGCGATCAATTGAACCGGATCTTTACGTTTTTCACGATCGTTTCCAGTCTTGAGAGCAGATGCAATCGCATTGTCTTTCTCGCCTTTCTTCAGCAAAACCATACATGGGACGGCATCAACTTTGTCGAAAATTTTGTCGTTATCGATGTTCTTCGGATCGGCAGCAGCAGCAATGCCCGCTTCGGGCTTCAGACCAGCCGGGTCCAACTTCGGAACAGTCAGTGGTTTAGCCACAGTAAAGGCGAAAGCACCCGCGCAGACAATCGCCGCGAATAACTGCGGACAAAGCAATTCTTTGACAATGCTCGAACCGCCACCCTCTGGAGATTTTTCCTCACCTTTTTCCTTAGCCAAGACCATTCCTCCTGAAAGCAACAAATTGCATGAGCAGTACTATGGAATACCTGCCCAAAAACATCATACTAAAACTGAAACAACCTAATAGCCTTATCTATCTATGCAATCGTTTTGGCACGAAGATTGGCCCATTCTATGACAAACGTATCGATGGCGGCCTTCTTCGTAACGTAGCGCCCGAGCTGTGTTTTAGCTTCATCGGCGAGAGTTACCAGGTCAGCAAGATATCCGGAAATCTTAGGCTCGGCAACCGCTCTGGTTCCGATAATTTCCAGCTCGGTCAAAATGGCTCCGTCGATTACGGCATCCATATCGTGTTCATCGTCGATCAAACCAAAAATCATTTTGCCGAACTCGAGAGCCTCAAAAACGGCGATTGCTTTTTCCGATGGTCCCTGGGCATGAAGCTCGTGGGGAAGGCGCCGTTGCGCCCCACTTCTGGCTTTCGACCAGTCGAAGAATTTGCGACTCTTCATTGATTGCACCAGTGGAATTAGATCTTTATGCTCTCTGAGCATCCGCGGAATGGCGTCAGTACTGCCTTTTGATGCATGCGCGATCGGGCCAATCAATTCTTGACCATCACGTTTGAATGGAACAACCTGACAGCGACTGACCACTGTGGCAAGAACTTGCTCAACAGAGCGTGCAAAAAACGCGAAGAACAAAACACCTCTGGGCTCTTCAATAGTTTTGAGAAGGGCATTAGCAGCCGGTCTATGAAAAACTTCCTGACTGGCATCTTCGACCACAATAACGCGATTGTATGAAGACGTTTTGGCCAACTCTGCTGAAATCTGCCTGGCGCGGTCAACCGGAATAACTTTAGTTGTCGCTTCGCTATCTTTGAGCTCGAACCAAGCCTGCGGATGTTTGCCTTCAGATATCCATCTGCAGCTCTGGCAGCGGGTTTCATCCGGCATGTCCCGAACACCACAAGAACCGAGCGTATCTCTTTGAGGATTAGTACAATTCAAATACAAACAAATCTGTCTAGCTGTATGCCACTTATCATCTAAGTCTCCACCGACAAAGAGATACGCGTGAGCGAGTTTTTGCTGCGCCAGCGCCGACGAAAAAAACGTTGTCACGGTGGGCTGACTCTTGATTAGCGCTGAGTTAAAAACAACTGCCAAAGCTACTTTGCCCCGCCGTTAGATATACTCCGAGATTGATTTTAGTTTACACAATCGGCTTTGGAACTTGATGACGCCAATTTCACCAAGTGTAAGTAATTCTAATAGACACACCGAGAAGCGCGGTATGACGGCGATTGTGCTTAATAAAAACGGCAAAAGTGCTTGCATTAAATTGACAGCTCTTGGCGTGTAGCCTAGACTATTCAGGTTCTAAAAGTCCAAGAGATGGACTTTTCCGTGCGGCGATGTGAGTGCCTCTAGGTCTATGTTGCCGGGACCCTTAGCGGCCGTCTTCGCACGCGTCTCACCGGCTGTCGGCAACACCAAATCAGGAGAGAAACTTTGGCAAACGTAATTGTAATCGGTGCCCAATTCGGTGATGAGGGTAAGGCAAAAGTAACTGATTTGCTCGCGAGAAATGCCGATGTCGTGGTTCGCTATCAAGGCGGAGCCAACGCTGGACACACCGTCGTAGTCGACGGAAATACTTATAAGTTTCACTTGATTCCATCTGGAATTATCTACAAAGGCAAGACCTGCGTCCTCGGACCTGGCATGGTTATCGATCCGAAGTCGCTGATTTCAGAACTGCAAGCTCTCTTAGACCGCGGACTGGAAGATTCGAAATTGAAAATCTCTGCTTCAGCTCACGTCACAATGCCGTATCACATGATGATCGACGCCGCCGAAGAAGATAGCCGTGGCGATCAAAAAATCGGTACCACCAAGCGCGGTATCGGACCAACATATGCAGACAAATGCGCTCGCTCCGGGATCCGCATGGAAGATCTGCTCGATCGCGAAGTGTTGAAAGCAAAACTAGACTGGATTGTTCCTCGCAAGAACGTTCTCCTCGAGCGCATCTACAACTTGCCACCACTGAATGTTGATGAAATCGTCAACGAGTATTATGAACTCGGACAAAAAGTCAAAAAATATGTTTGCGACACAGCAGCACTGATTTTCCAGGCTGTCGGCGATCGCAAAAACATTCTATTTGAAGGCGCTCAAGGAACACTTCTCGATCTCGACCACGGCACATATCCTTATGTCACCAGCTCGAGCCCGACTGCAGGCGGCGCTTGCACAGGTACTGGTGTCGGACCGACAACCATCGACCGCGTGATCGGCGTCATGAAAGCCTACGTCACCCGCGTCGGAGAAGGTCCATTCCCAACCGAATTGACCGATTCACTCGGACAACGTTTGCGTGAAGTCGGCGTCGAAGTCGGAACCACAACCGGACGACCAAGACGATGCGGCTGGTTTGATGCGGTTCTTGGAAGATATGCAGTTCGTATCAACGGGTTGGATTGTCTTGCGATAACCAAACTTGACGTACTCGATGGCTTCGAAGAAATCCAGGTTTGCGTAGCTTACCGAGATAAACAGACCGGCGAAACTGTCACCGATTTGCCTAGCGTCGGCAGCAAATTCCAGCACATGGAGCCAGTCTACAAGACGGTAAAAGGTTGGCTCAAACCAACAACCGAATGCCGCAGCTTGAAAGATCTGCCAGAAAACGCCAAAGCGTATTTGAACATGATCTCTGACGAGCTCGACATTCCAATCGCTATCGTCAGCGTCGGACCAACTCGCGACAACACAGTCGTCATCGAAGATCCGATCCACGGACCGAAGCGCGTTCTCAGCAAATCAACTGCTGCCAGTTAAAAAACGCTTTTCGAATCAATCATCTCAAGACCGCTCAAAATGGGCGGTCTTGTTTTTTTTTACTGAACAATCGCGAAAGCCATAAGGTCACAAAAGGCAGAAAAAAACTTGCATCACTGGATCGGAGCCTGCCAGTTAGTCGCTGTTCGATGTTCCCCTCCGCAAAGCGAAAACAGCCAGGCAAAAAATTTGTAGACGCTGCGTTTAATTGCAGATGCAACATCGTTGCGCTTCTTCAATAGCCGTTCTTTGCCTGCCAATGCCGTTTGATTATCAGGTTCGATAACCAGCATACGTTCATAAATTTGTTTTGCTGAATCGAGATCGTACAGCCGAAATTCCAGTATTTCAGCAAATTTGCTGAGCGCACGAGTCGAATCCGGGGCGGCATCGATATATCGCTGTATTGCATCGCGAGCTAGATTATAGTCACCGGTATCTTCGTAGATCTCAGCCAGATCGAACAGCCAGGCCACATTTTCAGGACTGATTCGAACAGCATGTTCTAGACATTCACGAGCTTTCTCGAGTTCACCCACGCCCTTGAAGACTTTGAACGAGAGGTAGAGAACAGCAGGATCTTCGGGTTTCGACCTAGTCAGTTCAGCTAATTCGGTCTGCGCTTGCTGCACGTTGTGATTGTCGATCAATGCCGATATCAATGCTTCGCGCGCCCGCACCGAATGAGGTGCTATGGCGACGGCTTCACGAGCCATTCCCAATGCGAAATCCACGGAAAGATTCTCGCGATGCATCTCGGACAGAGCGATATATGGCTCGACCAGATCCGGTCTCACGCGTCGGACTCTCTCGTACTCCATAATCGCCGGCGACCACAACCCGATTTTCCTGTACAGGCGGGCGGCAAGCAGTTTGACATTGACATCATCAGGTCGCTGTTGGCTCAAACGTTCGATACTAACTCGGGCTTTCGTGTAGGAACCGTCCTCGATCAGCTTCACTTCATTTGCCAACGCCGGGTCATCAATCTTCGCGTCGTCTGCCTCGATAGCAAAAATCGGAGCGGGCAGTCCGATAATTGACAAGCTCAAAATGAGCACACCTGTCGATACGGTTCTCGCCACTGGCGCCCTTCTCAAACTATCACCCTTCCTGAACATCCACGCTTAGTCATTCATTCCAATCGTATCAAATAGTGAATTACTTCTTGCTATTATCGTACTAGATCAAAAACACCTTCCACTACGGACGGTGGCAATCTAAAAGTGCAATACCCGCCATTCGATTTCAAAACGTGTGAACACCTCGAAGGCAAGCGATTATCCTCTATGGCATGTGGTGGTGGCATCCGTAACCACCGGACTTCTGATCGGGGTTTACATACTGGTCATGGGTCGATTGAACGTCGACCAGAGCGTAGAAGATCCAGTCAAAACCCAGGCGATAGCAATAGCGAATCGACTAATATCTCTATCCGAGTCTAGTTCGAGTTTCGGTTATCTCGGCTTGTGCGACTCGACCTCAGACGACGGCTACACGTTCGGCGGGCAGTCGCGACGAATTACGTCCTTGAATTCGGCCAAAGCAAGTCTGCACGTGGCCGGAGCAGTCGCTCAAGGGCTGGGCAGCAAGGCCGCCGAAGAAAAAATAATTACCGATCTGGATACGCTCGAATTACTCGAAAAGAGCTTAGTCGCCCGCCTATTTCAGACAGTGACACCAGTCCTGGAAGAAGAAAAGGCTGCAATTGACAGCAAAACTCTTCATACCGAGGTGCTAGCGGCGCTTAAACGTAAAGAGCCAACCGATCTTGAAACCGTTTCGATCGCAATTACGCTGGGACGCTACAAAGATCCTAAGCTTTTGAAAACCGTTCAAAATGCACCTTCTGAAGCCAAAGCGAAATTCGTATCGGACGGCTACTACGTCAACGATTTCCCGGTTCCAGTATGCCGAAATCGCAATGTGCACTTCGTTCCAGTAGCCGATCGAGTTCAGATCGTCGAGCCGACCAATTTCATCGTCGCAGCTCCAGGAGCGATACCAAATGCGGTGCTGCTTGAAGTAAAGTACAAACCGAAAGGCAATTCACAGACTACTTCAGTGCAGATGGGTCGCAGAGTCTGCGCATTGTTGGGCGGAAGCGCGCCAGCGACGCTGCCGAGCTGTTTCATGTTTCGATTTCCGCAAGGACTGACCGAAGACTTTAAAACCCCGGCAGATTTTCTAAACCGGGCTCTCTGGGTGAACAACGGCACCTGGCAACAGGCTTCGGGCGGGACAGTGCCGGGCGCCGGCAAGTTGCGATTGACCATCGACCCGGTACTGCCGGCGATGCCTCCCGACCAATCGCTGGCCATCGGTTTGTATCACTGGATACGTCATATGCGCCCAGCTCCCGACCCAGAAGCAGTAATCACAGTCATGCATCAAGCTTTTCAGTCTCGCGGAATATTCGACAAATCGACTGAGACCAGCGTCGCACCAGTGAACAGCTGTCTGGTATCAGACACGGGCGCACGCGAACACGGTTTCTCAAAAAACACCGAGAAAGGCAGCGAAGGACAACTGGCCATCGAACAATGCTTTGAATACGCCGGACAACTTGACCAATACCCGCAAAGCGCCATGCCGTTATTCGTAAACAAATCCGGCAACGTCAATTTAGCCGGTCGAAATGGATTCGACCCAACGCTGGTTAGTAAATACTGGAGCGCGACATACGCGACGAATCTGGCCGCTATCGAAACTGCAGCGACAGCGAAATTAGTCAGTCGCCAAGCGGCTCTCGAGAACCGAGAACTGCAGTTGAAACTCTCGATCATTAAACAAGAACTCTCGTCCTCGAGCAAGCGATTGAACTCACTGCTCTTCCAAAAGCACGGTATCAAAAACGATACCGCTCTGAAAGCACTCGAAAGCAGTATTGAGAAAGCCGCAAAAAACATCGCAGAGTATAAATCGGCAATTGCGACAATCGAAACCCGGCAAGTACAATTGCGATACGTCAATGAGCTTTCTCGAAGCACGCTGCGCAACGCCGAGCGCGCTTCAGCTAAAACCTATGAAATTTGCTCCACCACATTCACTCTTTTGAGAAACGGACTTCACGCCCTCGACGCACCAAGCAACGGATTTCTCCTTGGCCGCAAACATTTGTTTATTCCGATCAGGACACCAGTTCACGAATCTGACTTCTTCGAAGCTGCGGCATGGTCCGGCGATAAGCCTGAAGCGCAGCAAGAGCGTCTTGCAAACATTTCCCCTTGGTTCCAAAACGTTCTGCCCGTGATGGTGCCTGCTGACGAAATGATTGCCGCAGGAGCCCAATTCACCATCGACAATAAGCCGGCGAACCAGGTTTTATCAGAAGTGGAAGTTACTGACGACATGCCACCGCTGACAATACTGATCGATTCAAGAGAGCTGAGATCCCCAGATAACGCCGTTTTGCACAGTTCATCAGTCTATCCGTTCCCCGGCACACCGGTCTCAGAAGACCAGGCATTCTTTTATGCCAAGTCAGCCACCACCACCGGTGACAACAAAGATGTCGTCTGGTCAGTGGTCATGCGCGATCTCGTTCTCCATGAAAACACAGCCCCCGGAAAGGTATTGACCGGTACGCCATCCACGAGCTGGGAAAAGAAATTCTCTCCGCCGCTTCAATCCAACTGCGGCCTGGCAGTGGAGTTTCAACTACGACGTCCGCTGCCACACATTGAAGGCATTCCGGAAGGCGCATACATAATGGATCCGAAAAAGCGTATGATGACGCCGCAAATCCCGCCAATCCCCGTCGAGCTGATGTGAGGCATTAACGCCTGGGTCGCTAATTTCGACTGTTTCAAACGAGTGTATACTGGAATTTTTCGAGAGGAATTTCGCTTGCTGTCCAATCTCGCAAAGATCGAGAAGAAGGTGACAAGATCAGGTTATGTACTGACCGCAATGATCCTCGTCTCAATTTACGAAGCCTACGCTGTTTTGTATATCGTCATAGAGATTCTCGAACACAAGATGGCGATGTCTACAGGTGTTGCAGGCGCATTGTTTCACTTGACGCTTTTGATCGCAGCCGCGGCATTCACGAGAAATCGGCAAATGCACAGAAAAAATCTGATTGAACTAGGCAACGAACAAGCAATTCTCACGTTTGCGCAATCAGAAAGAGGTCGACCAATGACCACAACCGAAATAGCGCTTGGTGCTCAACTATCCGCAGCAGATACGATCAAGACGCTTAGACGCCTGGGCAGTCACGGAATGTGCGAACAGCAACTAAATAGAGCCAGCGAAGAGGTCTATTCATTCATCGCTTTTCAACGGCAACCGGATCATCCATTGGATTTACCGCCTGCAGAGCCGAATGAATAAACAAGACTCGTTTTTGAACAAACAAAAAACCAGCTGAAACTTATGGCTCAGCTGGTTTCGATTTTTCTCGAACCCGGAATTACTCGGCTGAAGCTTCTTCTTCGCCGGTTTCTTCTTTCTTCGATGATTTCTTGGACTTGGAGCGTTTCTTCGGTTCTTCGCCTTCAGCAGCTACTGGAGGTTGGATGCCGTTGGCTTGTTCGAGTTGCTCAATGCGCTCGAGAAGCTCTTCATACTCTTCTCTGCTTACGATTCCGAAGTCTCTGGCTTTCTCTTGAACCTTTTCGGTTACTTTCTTTTCGATCTGGCCCGAGCGCTTGGAAGCTTCATCTTGAAGCCCGCGCAAGAATGATTGAGCGTTTTCGGTTTTAACTTTGCCATGCTCTTCGAGCTCGTCAACAAGGTCTTGACCGATTTTGACGAGGTCTTTCATCGCATCGTCAATTGCCGATTTGATTCTTTCTAAATTCGAGGTGGCTCCGACGCTGGTTAAAACAGCTTTTTTGATCAAAGTGGTACTTTCACTCATGACGTTCCTTCTCCACTGATGCAGCTATTCATGGACATGGTGCCGAATGTCATTTAACTAAACGACACAGATATAGCCGCGAGACTCCACAAAGATATCAAGACACCATCTTATTTGCACGCTTTCACAAAGTAATTTGAAGCGAAATAATGCCTGTCAAGCCGCTAAATGTTTGGTCCAAACCGAGTAAAATACAAGGTCTCAGGCGATGCCCGCAGATCGTCGCAAAGCCTTGAGATAGCCTCGGTTCAACCCTGGAGGGACGTCTTGACAGCATCCGCGCGCGCCACTTTTACTAATAGAACAAGATCATTGCCAAGATTAATGATGATCTTTGTATTCATGATTTCAATTATTTGTCCGCCAATGCCCAGCCAGGCGCAATCGACAGAATCAGGCAAGCCCAGCCTGGTCGTTCTGGTTGTTGCAGATCAGTTTCCATATAATTTCCTAGCCCGCTACAAAGATAAGTTTCAAGCTGGTGGACTGCGCCTTTTAATGGATCAAGGCGCGAATTACCCCAGTTGCAACTTCAAGTCAGCAACCACTCAAGCCGCTGTCGGCGCATCGATCATCTCAACTGGCGCCTACCCCTGGAATACTGGCGTAGTCGGCAACACCTGGTACAGTCGCAACAAAAAGACTCAAACATCGGCAACAATCGATGATTCCGCAGAAATGGTCGGCGGCAACGGCACTGCCGGAAGCAGCAAAGGCATGGCGGGCACAACGCTCGGCGATCAGATGAAACTTGCAACGAATGGACGTAGCAAGGTTTTCTCGATTGGTGTCGACCAATCGTCGTCATTGCTTCTGGCTGGACGTCTTGCCAATAACGCTTATTGGTTTGACAGCAAAACTGGAAGTATGGTGACCTCGTCCAAATTCGGCAGAACGCTGACTGGCTGGGTTAAAGCATTCAATGACCAACGTTATGCAGAAAAATCTTTGGGTAAACCATGGCAAAGACTGCTTCCGGAAAACCAGTATGCAGCCTCGACTAAGGACGATTATCCTTATGAGAGAATGCTTCCCGGCGACGGAAAAGTTTTCCCGCACGTAGTTCAAGCTGGTTCACAGTCAGCAAATCAGGACTACTATGAGCCATTTGCGATGACTCCGTTTTCGAATCAACTAGTGCTCGACTTCGCCAAAGAAGCCGTTGAGAAGGAGTTCCTCGGACAACATCCCGATACAGATTTGTTGATTATCGGTTTGAACGCTGGAGAGAAACTAACTCAATACTACGGTCCATACAGCCAAGAAACTCAGGACCTGGTGCTGAGAATGGACCAGAATCTTGCCACCCTCTTTCAGTATCTCAATGAGAAAGTCGGTCACAACAAAACCTTGATCGTCTTCACTGCAAGTCACGGAAGCCCATCAATACCCGAGTTTTCAAAAGAGCGAGGTCTTGATTCCGGACGTATAGATCCAAAAGTGTTCACCACATTTCTCGACGCAAAACTCGATGCTCAAATTGGACAGGACAACTGGATTGAAGCTTTCGACCCACCAAACCTCTACTTAAACCTTGATGCCATCGATAAGCAAAAGCTCCGTCAACCGGATGTAGAATCACTCGTAGGACGGGTCGCGCACTCCGTGCCTGGTATCGGCGAAGTGTTCACCGCCTGGCAGTTGTACACCAACCAGCCACCGAACAGCCCGCTCTCCGATGCCGTCCGCCGAAGTTATTACTTCGGTCGCAGCGGTGAGATCTTCGTCAATCCTAAGCCTGGTTATGTGTTCACCTCAGAATCGACCGGCACCGGATATGGTTCACCGTTCGCTTACGACACGCAAGTACCGCTACTGCTATATGGTGCCGGTATCAAACAGGGTCGATACGGTCAAAACGCCTCCCCCTCGGACATAGCGCCGACTATCTGCGCCATCCTCGGAATTGAGGCACCATCAGCCTCCGAAGGTAGTCCACTGGCAGACGCGATGGCACAGCCATCGGCTTCGTACCCTTCAAAACCAGTGGTTCAGCCTGTTACGGAAGAAGATCCAAACAAGAAGAAACGTCGATAGAATAAACTAAGCGAGCGTAAATAGTGATTAAAGACGGACAACGCTCGACAAAATTGGAACAGGGGTCCAGGAGAAGCGCAGATAGTGCAGAACAAACAGCGCTCGAGCCAGTAACAATTACGAGAGCCTGAAAATGGACAACAAAGAGACAGCGGTGCTAGAAAACAGTAATTCCTCTCTGGAACGTCCCCAACCGGACGAACAAGAAACTCTGGTTCTGGTCGACGGAAGCTCTCTGGCTTACCGTTCTTTCTTCGCATTACTGACGACAGGGATGCGCACCAAAACCGGCATTCCGACATGGGCGGTAATGGGTTTCTTCATGTCGTTATTCGACATGATAGACCGCCAGGCACCGCATATGCTGGCAATCTGCTTTGACGTCGCCGCGCCAACCTTTCGCAAAGAAGAATTCGCTGACTATAAGGCTAACCGCCAGGACATGCCTGATGACCTGGCGGCGCAATGGCCGCTTATCAAGCGCGGCGTCGAGGCATTGCAAATTCCAATTTTGGAACTTGCCGGTTACGAAGCAGATGACGTGATCGGAACTGTCGCTATAAAAGCGGCTCGAGAAGGACGTCGCGTACTGATTCTTACAGGCGACAAAGATGCATTCCAACTGGTTGGTGACGAGAAGGAACTGATCGAAGTTCTAATGCCCGGTAAAAACGGCTTGGGAAGCTATAAAAAAGCCGAAGTGTTTGCAAAAATGGGCGTATGGCCCGAACAAATCATCGACTACAAAGCACTGTGCGGTGACAATTCCGACAATATTCCAGGTGTCAAAGGAATTGGTCCTGTAACCGCAGTAAAACTGCTAACCGAGTATAAAACCCTCGAGGCTATTTATGAAAACCTCGAAAACATCAAAGCTGCGGCGGTCAAGAAGAAGCTCACAGAAGGTCGTGAGGTGGCGTTCCAGAGTCAGCGCTTAGCTAGAATCGTGCTTGATGTACCTATCGACTTTAGCTACGAAAAATGCAAATTGGTAATGCCGGATATCGAGGAAGCAGGAACTTTCTTCAAGAGCCTACAGTTTAGATCCTTGATCAATCGGCTTCCCATCTGCCTCGCCAAATCCTTTTCAGAGAAAGGCGAAAACGTACAAGAATTAGAGAAGAAACTACGAGGCATCATCAATGCACTCGAAGTGGCACCGATTTCATACAAGGACGCGACCGGCGGAGACCTCCCCGAATTCGCTTCCAGTGCAGCAGAAGACGGATCGGAAACGTCCGCTCAAGATCGTCCGGCGGCACCAAAAGTAGTGGCACCGATAATCGAGCTTCCCAAAATCCAAGGTCCGCCTCAACCAAAAATAGTCACGGACGAAGCTGGTTTAAACGAGCTAACGGCAACACTTTCCAAACAAAGCGTTTTTAGCGTGAGCGTGGAAACCGATAGCCTCAATACACTGGACAGCAACATAATCGGTTGGTCATTTGCATGGGCCAATGGCATCAAAATGGAAGAAGATAATTCGCTAGTGGCTGATGCCAGCGAACTTCTCTCAGATTTGAAAACAGTTTACGTCCCCGTCCGTCATCGATACATCGGCGTCGAACAGCTCGAACCAGATTTAGTGGCAGAGCGTTTGAGGCCTATTTTAGAAAACAAAAACATCGGCAAAGTGGCTCAGGACGCCAAGTCGTTGATGAACGTTCTGTCCCGGATCGATATAACAATAAACCCGCTGGTAAGCGATCCGATGCTTGCCAGTTACATAAGAGATCCCGACGACAAACATTCCCTGAGAGATCAGGCAGATCGCATACTGAGCTACAACGCCAGCAGAATAACCGACTTGCTCGGCACAGGGAAGAAACAAATCGATGTCGCCCTGGCACCGGTCGACAAAGTGGCACCATATGCCGCTGACGATGCCAGAATAACACTTGAACTCTCACGCTACTACGCGGCAATTTTCGATGAGGAACAACGCTACTTGCTCTATCAGATGGACTTGCCAATCTCAGGGGTCCTGGCCCGGATGGAGCAGGCCGGAGTTGCATTGGACCGCGAGTATCTGAAGAAACTCTCGGAAGAAATGTTGATCGAATTGACCAGACTGGAAAAGGAAATTTTCGAGATCTCTGGACACACATTCAACATCAGTTCCACGCAACAGCTACAGAAAGTTTTATTCGACGAACTTGGTTTAAAAACCAAGGCGAAAACCAAGACTGGCGCAGGCTATTCTACAGACGCCAGTGTTCTTGAGTCGCTCAAAGACGAACACATAATCATTCCGAAAATTTTGGAATATCGTCATTTGACCAAGCTGCGTTCTACATATGTCGAAGCACTTCCAAAAGAAGTGTTGCCCCATGATTCACGCTTGCATGGCGAATTTAACCAAACCGTTGCCGCCACCGGAAGACTCTCGAGCAGTAATCCGAACCTGCAGAACATCCCGATTCGATCGGAAGTGGGAAGAAAAATCAGACAGGCGTTTGTCACCTCGAGTCCTGACTCCAGCCTGATCTCAGCCGACTATTCGCAAATTGAATTACGCATGCTCGCGCATATGTCCGGCGATGAAAATCTGATTGATGCGTTTGAAAAGAATCAGGACATTCACGCGCGCACCGCAGCGGAAATATTCGATGTGCCGCTTGAACAGGTCGATTCAAAAATGCGCGGAGTTGGTAAAACGCTTAACTTTGCATTGATTTATCAACAGGGTCCGTTTGCGACTGCACAAGATTTGGGAATTTCGACCAAAGAAGCTCAAGCTTATATCGACAAATATTTCAGTCGCTATCCAAAAGTCAAAGGCTTCATGACGAAAACTGTTGAAGAAGCTCGGCTCAACAATTACGTGAGCACGCTCTGGGGACGCCGGCGCTACTTCGCCAATCTCGCCGACCGCAACACCAACGTGAGACGCGCCGACGAGCGTGCAGCTTGCAACGCCCCCCTCCAGGGTAGCGCGGCCGATTTAATGAAACTGGCGATGCTCGAACTTGATCGCGTATTAAAAGAATCCGGCAGCAAAGCAAAGTTGGTTCTGCAAGTACACGATGAACTGGTGCTCGAAGTTCCAAATGAGGAACTTGAATCGGCGATCGAGCTGGTCAGGAAAGCCATGGAATTAAACCAGCCCTTGACCGCACCACTGCGTGTAGATGTGAGCGCAGGAAAGAACTGGATCGACGCAAAATAAGAGAGCTGGGCATATAAAATCCAATGTCGTCTAGCGAGAAAATCGGATGTTCAAAACTCGTCGAATCAATCGCGGAATCCTGTCAGCGTTTCTTTGCTTGATCACAGCAGTCGCGCCATCCGCAATTGCCGCTCAAGAACCGGACCTCCTGCCACTGGCGCTTGCTGTCTATAAACAGAAGGATTATGGCAGAGCCGGCGAAGCGTTCTATCGAATGACTGTGCTTGATCCAAAAAATGTCGAAGCTCATTTTTACTACGGCAATTGTCTGACGATGCTCAGACAAACGGATAAGGCCTTGAGAGCATATTGGTACACCATGCGGAAGTTTCCCAATACCAAACGCGGCTACGAGATCAAAGAGTATTTGAAGAAAAACGATCGTGATTACGCGCTGCATTTGAGTGATCCTGGATACGCTCAATTTGTTCAGCTATCCAACCTGCCGACCGAAAGTGCAAACGTAAAGGTCGGAGGAATTCGCACGGGCAACATTACGCGCGCGGCGCTTACCAGCAGCGCCTCATCATCAGCATCTTCAGCTGACATCATTGGGGAAATGGTCAAAACAGTTCGCCCCTTAAAGAACAGACCGGCAATATCCTCAACCTTGATCGACGAGACCAAAGACGCACTAAAGGCTTATCCAAAGGAACTTCTGAAGGTCGTCTACGACCACGGTTGCCGCATCTACTTGACACCGACAATGATCGACAAAGAACCTGGCTTAGAACACACGACGCCGCCTGGATACATGGAAGGTCACTCGTTCAAAGATTGCCCCGGCATGTTTTACTCAGGTGGAATTGTGATCTGCGAATTCACTATCGGCAACGGTTTCGACTGGGAAAAAACGCACGATCCAATCGGCACGCTGCGTCATGAATTGGGTCACGCCATCGACTGGTATCTAGGACAAATTTCAGAAACCGAAGAATACAAACACGCATATCTACTGGATTCCGGCGCAATCAACGATGACAGCACCAGGAACAAACTCGGCTACTACATGCAAAAAGACACGCGCGGACAGCACGAGTGTTTCGCCGAACTAATGGCAGCAAAATACGGTGGCCGCACCGGTCGAGAAAACACGACGAATCAATTAGTCGAACAAAGTTTCCCTCTGACCATGAAAGTGATCAGCAAAAGAATCGCCGCAGTCCAGTGAACGCATATTGAAAACTGGGAGCGCCGGCTTTTTGCGCTAGGCGCTTGGCGCGCCCTTCTTGTGAAGTCGGCTGTTCTTATATCCATATGCCGCGTAGATAATCAGACCGATTGGACACGTAATCGCGTAGGTAGTCAGCACCAGCGGATTGAGTTTAGAAGCCAGAACTGCGCACCCGAGCATGCCGACGAGTGCGAGCACTGGATTAACTAATTTGTTCTTCCAGGCTCCGAAGCAGACAAAAATAAACGCAATCAGCGTACCCAAAACCATCATGTCGGCAATTTCGCCGAATGGCATGAAGCCTGCGAAGACGGCGACCAGAATGCCGTTCAGTAAGATGCCGAATGTCGGATTACCGAGGTGCGATTTCTTAAAAATTGGAGGAAGCAAACCGTCTTCCGACATGTTGCGGAAAATTCTAGGTCCGCCCATGCACAACACGAGCAATACGTTGAAGATACCGAGAACGGCTCCGCATGCAATAAGTTTCGCTGTCCAGTTTTCTCCGACTGCGCCAAGCAGTTTCGCCAGTGGTGCCGCTGCTTCTGATCCAACAAACAACGGATTCGGTTTCGAAGGGTCACCGTCAAAGAAACACGGAGCAAGTCCAGTGGCGACAGCCATGACGGCGACGTACAACAATGCGACGATGCCAACACAGAGGAAGGTTCCCATGGTCGTATCTTTTTGGCTCTTCGATTCACGTGCGAATGTATAGAGTGCATCAAACCCAACGTATGGGAAAACAGCTACAGCGGCGCCTTCCAGTACACCCTCAAAACCTTTCGGCATAAATGGTTGCCAGTTTGCTGGATTGACGTGCGGAATTCCAGCACAGAGGAAAACTGCAAGCAGAGCCATTTTGAGAACGACAAGAGCAAAGTTGATTTTCGCGGACTTGCTTACACCGCCGTACATCAAGATCAGAGTGATCACTGCGACGACGAGAATCGCAACAAAGTTTATTCCAAACACAAAAGTTTCATGCCCGGGCATACCGACAGGAATATCCGGATTTATCTTTATCGCTGAGCCGGCCCAGAACGCTGGAAGTGAATAACCACATGCGGTTTGCAAATACACGCTCCAGGCTATCGCTACTGCAGCAGCGCCGAAACTGTACTCCATGAACAATCCGAATGCCACCACCCACGCTACCAGTTCGCCGACGGAATTATAGACATAACTGTAGGCTGAAACGCCATGCGGCATGTGGCGAGAGAATTTCTCGTAGCAAATTGCCACCACAAGAACTATCAATCCAGTGATTAAGAATGACATCACACCGGCTGGTCCAGCTTTAACCTCGTTAACAGCGCGCCACATGGACACGCACGGCGGTG